>JBMYXW010000073.1:0-9380 GCA_049608825.1 Chitinophagales bacterium | reverse complement strand
AAATTCAAATTAAAAACTCAAATGCAAATTCAAGCAGTATTTTGTAAGCGAGTAGATTACATTTTGTAAGTGCCTAATCTAATATTTTAGTTTGTCTTATAAATGCTCAATACTCCTCAATTGCATGAAAGAACAAGAAAATAATACCCCTTCTTCAATAGAAAAAGCTAAAAAACCTAAATTGCTAAAAAAAGCACAATCTTATGTTTTTCAGTTTTTTAAGGAACGATTGGACACCATATATGTTTACCACGATTATACGCATACTTACGAAACTGTACAAGCAGTTGAAGAGTTGGGTATTGGGAATGAATTAAAGAAAGGGGAAATTGAAATGATCAAATTGGCAGCTTGGTTTCACGATACAGGTTATGTAGATACGATTGAAGGGCATGAAAAGAGCAGTCTAAAATATGCACGAACTTTTTTGGAGGAGCATGAATATTCTGAAGAAAAAATTCAAATTATCGAAGGATGTATTATGGCAACTAAGATGCCTCAAAGTCCCAAAAACATTTATGAGGAAGTGCTTTGTGATGCGGATTTACACCACCTGGGCAGTAAAAGCTTTTTTGAAAAAAGCAATTTACTCCGCATAGAATGGGGCAATACAAATAGAAGCAAAGGAGATGAGGTTGAGAGTCTGCAACACGAAATTGATTTTTTGTCCCAACACCGCTACCATACGCCTTTTGCACAGCTAAATTTGAATCAACGGAAATTCAAGAATGTAGTAGATTTAAAGAAAAATCTGCAATTTGCAAAGGATGATAGAAAAAAACGAGCCATCAAACAAGCAGAAGTCGACCGAAAAATTGAGAAAGACAAGTTTGAGATTGAAAGGAAAAAAAGCAAAGATGAAATGCCAGAAAGAGGCATCGAAACTATGTTTCGTATCTCACTCCGTAACCATGTCAGTCTCAGTGCTATTGCAGATAACAAAGCAAATACAATGTTGAGTATCAACGCACTGATTCTTTCCATTACCTTTTCGACTCTTGTTCCTCAATTTGGAGAGAATTATGCCTTGTTTATTCCTACAATGATTCTATTGGTTGTCTGCATGTTGGCGATTATTACGGCTACTATGTCAACGATTCCAAAAGTCACTACGGGCACTTTTACCAAAGAAGATATTCGCCAAAAGAAGGTAAATTTGCTATTTTTTGGCAACTTCTTCAATGTCGATTTGGGAGATTATGAATGGGGTATGCAGGAAATGATGAAAGACCGAGACTATTTATATGGTTCACTCATTCGAGATCTCTACTTTTTGGGGAAAGTATTGGCTAAAAAATACCGCTATCTTCGGTACTGCTACAATATATTTATGTACGGTTTGGTGATAACCTTGATTGCTTTTGTGGTATCCTTTATTATGTACAGTTCGTAAACCTCATCTTCCAGCTTCAATAATCGCTTCAATATATACTTTCACCTCCTTCAAAATAGAGAAAACCTCAAATATGGCATCTTGTGAAGCTACATAAGGTTGGCTTTTCGCATAAGCTTTGCCATCAAAAACAACAAAATAGAAAAACTGCCCTACCACATAAGCACCGTATAAAGGAAAATCGTGTTTTTGTTCTAAATTGGATTGATGGATAGCAACCAAGGCAATCAACAACTGTCCCAAAGGGTCTTTACTTGCGTTTGGGTCAGGTTTGTATTCGTGAACAGAAAAGAAAGGAGAACGAGGTATTTGTCTGCCCTTTGCAATTAAAAAATCAACCGTCCCCACTATCGTTTCCTCCCCTTTTTTAGCTACAAGTGAGCGTTCCATAAAGGCTTGATACTCTAAGGTATCGTATTTCACCAAAGCCAATAACGGCCCTAAGAACTTCATTTTCAGTTCCATCTCATTCCAAAAATGAACGCTTTTCTTTAACTGCAATTGTAATTCTTTCAAATCATTGCGTTCATCCTCTGAAATTTCATACTGAGCCGTTAACCATTTTTCCAAAAGAGGATGTTCAGAGACTTCTTCAATTCCAAAAAATTCCTCAACTTCTTGTGTTTTCCAATGTTTAAATGATTTCATAGTTTTAAAAATTGATTGTGATACTCTATATCAATACAATGTTTTTGGATAGAAAATAGTTCATGCAAAATTCATAATCAAAACTCCGTGCCTCCTTTTCTCTGTGTTCAATTTTTCTGCTACTAAGAAACTCTTACTTTATTTCTATCCAAGCCCTTCAATATAAAAGCAAACAAAATCACCAGCATACAACCAATCAAATTTAACCACAAATAAGCAATCGTGATGTACTTGAAATGATTCAATGTAAATATCACAATTACAAGTGTTTCGGCAATCAAAGCTGCATAAAAAACAGCCTTAGAGCCAATGCTTTTGAAGAAGAATGCCACTGCAAAAATGCCCAAAATAGAGCCATAAAAAAGCGAGCCTATGATATTGACCGCTTCAATCAGATTGTCAAACAGAGAAGCTGTTGTGGCAAACAACAGAGCTATGACACCCCACATAATGGTAAAACCTTTAGAAGCCGCCAAATAATGCGCTTCACTTTTGTCCGTATTAAGAGAACGCCGATACAAATCTATAACCGTAGTCGTTGCCAATGCGTTCAGTTCAGAAGAGGTCGAAGACATGGCAGCCGAAAAGATAACCGCTAACAACAAACCTATCAATCCAATGGGCAGATTGTCCATGACAAAAGTGATAAACACATAATCGTTGTCTTCAATGTCTGCATCGGGGTTATTGGCTTCAATCAATCCCTTCACCTCTTTGCGAATTGCGTTTCCTGTAGCTAATAGTACTTCAACTTTTCTCTGCGAAGTTTGAATTGCCACTTCATTTTCTGCATCAATTGCAGCAATCAAATCATACACTGCCACTTTTTTCTTCTCAAAAATGGCTTCGTGTTGGGTTTCTAAATCTTCATATTGTGCTTGATAAGTCGTATTCTGCAAATCCACAATATTCGCCTTATTGAAGTGAACAGGAGCAGGTGTGAATTGGTAAAATACAAAAACCATGATTCCTACAAACAAGACCAAAAACTGCATTGGCACTTTGAAAACGCCATTAAAGAGCAAACCCAATCGGCTTTGCGTCAAAGTTTTGCCCGATAAATAACGCTGTACCTGCGATTGATCCGTTCCAAAATAAGACAAAAACAAAAACACGCCTCCCAACATTCCCGACCAAAAAGTATAGCGGTTTTCGAGGTCAAAGGTAAAATCCACCACCTTCAATTTACCCATTTTACCTGCCACGCCCATCGCTTCCGAAAGCCCAATTCCCTCTGGCAACTTATATAAACACACCAAAAAAGCGGTAAACATGCCTGCCAAAATGATAATCATCTGTTGTTTTTGGGTTTGACTGACCGCCTTACTCCCTCCAATAACCGTATAAAAAATTACAATCGTTCCGATTCCAATACTCGTAACCGCCAAATTCCAGCCCAATATATGAGACAAAATAATAGATGGCGCAAAAATGGTAATCCCCGCAGCCATCCCTCTTTGTACCAAAAATAGAATTGCAGTCAATGTTCGTGTCCGCACGTCAAAACGGGTTTCCAGGTATTCATAAGCCGTATAGACCTTCAATCGGTAATAAATCGGCAACACAAAAACACATAGAATAACCATCGCTATTGGCAGACCAAAATAAAACTGTGCAAACCGCATTCCGTCAGCATAAGCTTGTCCAGGCGTAGAAAGGAAGGTAATCGCACTCGCTTGAGTTGCCATCACAGACAATCCAATCGTCCACCACGGCAAATCTCTATCTCCCATCAAATAAGACCGAACATTGTCCGCCTTCCGATTTTTCCAAACTCCATACAACACTATTACCATAAGTGTTCCTACTAAAATTCCCCAATCGAGTGGATGCATAAAATTGTTTCTATTTGTTTATCAATTTGTTATTAAAGCTCTTTGTACTATATCTGGCAAAAAGCACACGATTCTTGCTGAATGGTTTTATTGTTGAATTGCTATAAGTTCCAAGTTTGAGGAGAAGACTTTTGTAGTTTGTCTTTTGAAGGATATTGATTTTCATTACAGTGAAAAATTTTTAGAGTAACACTACAAAAGTCTAAACTGGGGTTTAATCAAAATATACTTTAGATAAAATCCGCCTCTCACCTCTCACCTCTCACCAAACTAATACAAAGTATTCACATACCAAGTATAGCCCACAATCCCAAACATATAGATATTCAAAATTAGTGTTTCTTCAGGAGCAATAAATTGAAGTAAAATGGCTACCAGCCCTACAATTCCTACTGCCACCATGTATTGAAAAGATTTCTTTCGCCCCTGTTTGTTGTTCAGTACAAAGGTTTTAGAAACAGGAAACAACATTCCCAACACAATTCCGCCACTAATCATCACTTGTTCATTCCCCAAACTCAAGCCTACAATCAACAATGCAAGCCCAGTCCCAATACAAGCTGCAAAATAGTTAGAAGTTTTGATTTGTTCTTCAGATAAGGCGTGTTTCCCATATTGATTGAAGCGAAGTAAGCTATCAAAAATGGTTGTTGCAAACCAAGTAAAGAAGACAAATATCAAATAGACGGGTAATAGAATCGGGAAAATATTGGCAATCAACACCAAGCCAATCACCAAAGCCCACCTCACCTGACTTTTCATGCTCGCTGTCCAAAACATGAATTTCAAAAAACTGCGGTAAATCCAATGTTTGGACTTCAATGCTTCCACCATGCCCGATTTTGCATAGTCCATTTCGGGATCTAATCGAAGGGCTTCTCGAAAATGCTCTAAAGAGGTTTTGTAATTCCCCAACTCCAATTGCGCCCAACCTTGATTGGCATGGGTATAAGCATTGTCAGGATTCCGATTGAAGCCAGCCTGAAATGTTTCAGCAGCTTCTTCCTTTCGCCCCAAAGTTACCAAAACCCTTGCCCGCATGTTGGTGGCTTCCACATTCTCCGCATCCAAAGCCAAAGCATCTTCAAAATAAGCCAAAGCCGTTTCCATTTTTCGCCTATTGAAGTAGATGATTCCCAAAATATTAAAGTATTCGGGATTATATGGATTCAAACGAATAGCTTCTTTGATGGTAGTTTCTCCCTTTTCCAACAAATCTTCCTCCAAATAAATCATGGCGAGAATGTAATGACAAAAATCCTCATTTGGATCTAAACCAATGGCAGTTTTAGCTTCTGTCATTGCCTCTTCCAATCGCTTTTGACGAATGTGACAAAGAGCCAAAAGTGCGTGGGCATCAGCACTATTGATGTCTTGCGCCAAGCCATTCTTTAGCTCTCTTTCCGCCAAATCATACTTTCCTTGTTCAATCAGCAGGTGTGCACGAGTTATAAAATAATCCATTAACAAATGTTTGTAGTAAAATTACTATTTTTTTTGTTTTCTTGTGGAATAAAACCATCAACCGCATTGTCTAACCCATAAACTTTGAATGGTGGCAGCAACTAAAATGCTAACAGATAACGAATTAATCCAACAGGCAAAGGAGGGCAGCGAACGTGCCTTTCAGGGTTTGGTAGTGCGTTATCAACAAAAAGTTGCTGCAACGGTTATCGGAATGTTGGGAAAAAGCACAGAGGCAGAAGATGTTGGGCAAGAAGTATTTATTCGATTTTATAAATCTATTAGCAAGTTTCGGGGAGATTCCAGTTTGGGTACTTATTTGACTCGAATTGCCATCAATTTATCAATCAACGAACTTAAAAGACGGAAACGAAAACGAATGTTTTCTTTCTTTTCGACACAAGATGAAGAAGTACGAGAACTCCAAATTCCCGACACTTCTATCAGTCAAGAACAACGGGAAACCCAACAAATGGTACATCAAGCCATTCAAAAGTTAGACCCAAAATTTCGGTCTATCATTTTATTGAGACTTATTGAAGGGTATTCTACCAAAGAAACAGCCATGATTTTGGAATTACCTATTGGTACAGTTTTGTCAAGATTGGCAAGAGCGCAAAAGAAATTGAAGAATATTGTTGAATTGTTGAATTGTTGAATTGTTGAATTGTTAAGGTTATAAAATAATGCAAAATTTCACAAGTCCATAGGACTTAAATATTTGTAGAAAAATACAGAAAGTAATTACTGAACTCCAATAGGAGTTCAACCAAGTGTACTAAGTTAAATAACATTGAAATAAATTCAAATATGAATAAAGAATCTACATACAAGCTCTTATTGAAGTCACTGGACGAGCCTCTGACAGATGCAGAACAACTGCAATTGGAAAAGGCATTGACGGAATCAACAAAGCTGAAAGAGGAAAAAGAAAATTTATTGAAAATGAGGGCAATGTTGTCCAATCAACAAACAGCCTATCACTTCAATCCTTATTTTGAAGGGCAGGTGATGGCAAAAATTCGTGCTGAAAAAGCTCCTTCTAAAAAGGCAAGCCAAACAGATATAGATTTTATTACCGCTTTGTTTTTTTCATTTCAACGATTGGCAGTTCCAAGTTTTGCGCTCATTTGTGTCGTCTTGGTATATGTCTATCTGACTGCCGATACGTTGACTTTACAGACCGTTATGGGAATTTCGGATATATCGCCCGAAGATTTGATGCTCTTAAATATTTAATGGAAAAACATGAATTACAAACCAATTTTGATTGTTTTGGGTACGTTCATCATGGGAATGGTGGTAGGTTTGCTGTTGACGGGTGTGGTAATTCGCAAACAATTGGAGCCTGTCCGCAATTTACAAACGGCAAAGGGCATCAAAAATATGGTCAGTAATATAACGGCTGACGACACTACCAACCAAACAGCTATTTTTGAAGTCTTGAATGAAAATATTGCAGAAATGCAGGCTTTAGACTTGGGATATCGAGCCGAAATGCAAATAAATATGGATTCCTTGGCAAAGGATTTGCAGCCTTTTCTCAACGAAAAACAAAATTCTGCTCTTCAACAACGCATTGAATCCAACCGAAAAACCATTGACAAACGGTTTGAAAAAAGCAAACACTTAAAAGAATTGGAGCAACGAATTGAAGATTTGGAGCTCCAGATAACCGAACAGATTGAAGAAGACAATGAAGAACTTCTAAAAAAGAAACCCACTTCAAAACCAAATTCAAACAATACTTCTATTGGTAAATCAAACTCAGAGATCTATTCAAATCCTCCAAAACCAAACGTTTCTACTTCAAAAAACCGACCCCAAACCATACAAACTTCAAACAATAAGAGATTGGTCATCAATCGTCCTTTTATCAAAGACATTTTAGCAGGATATTATGGTGGAAACCCACGATTTATCAATGCTTTTTTTACGATTAAGTTTGAAGGTGATACGGCTCGTTTTCAAAATTTTGTCAAAGAAAATTTCACAGGTGACACCGAACAATTACACAGAGTACTAAACAAGCAGTTTCGCAATAAAAACCGTCGTTCTCATCGTTTCAAAAAAAATCGGCGCTTCCGTTCAAAACGAGAAGAACAAACCACCCTTCCTTCAAAAGAAACCACACCAAATCCATCTTCCCAAACACCAGCTGTTAAACCCGACTCAAAAGAACAAACATTGAAGAATGAATCCTCAAATATGGATTCCAATACTAAAATTTCTCCTCCTACAAATAAAGCCCCTTCAACAAATCCGCAAAATCTTCACTCCAATGAATCCCACACAGACTATTTGCCCGAAGAAATACCTGTCACCGACCAAGAACTGTTAAGTCCTGTTGATAGAATATTGCTAAACCGAGTATTGCAAAAACGATTTGAAGGAGATTCTACTGCCATGCAGCAGTTCATCTTCAATAAGTTTGAAGGGGATTCTTTGTTGTTCTTGCAGGCTGCCAAGCAACGATTGAAGGAACAACGCAAAAGACGGCAGAAAAGAAGAAATTGGTAAGCCATTTAAGGTCAAGAGCCAAATAGGCATAAATTTTGTATTTTTGTCACTGAAAAGTCATTAACTCAAAATTTATTATAGCCATGAAAAACATCTTGTTTTCCATCACCCTTTTGTTAATTTGTTCTTTCTCCCATTTGTATGCTCAAAAAAAGTCAAAGAAAAATAGAAAAAAGCAAATAAATGTCAGTCAATATTTAAATCAGTACCGTGCCATTGCGATAACAGAAAGCAAGCGCACACAAGTTCCTGCAAGCATTACTTTGGCGCAGGGCATCCTAGAATCAGCTTATGGAAATAGTTATCTCGCCCGAAAAGGCAGGAATCACTTTGGCATCAAATGCCACAAACAATGGAAGTCAAAGCGAATTTTTGCGAGAGGTAGCAAAAGTTGTTATCGAAAATACAAAAGTGCCTACTCTTCCTACATTGATCACTCCAATTTTTTACGCAACAACAAACGCTACAAAAGCCTTTTTGACTTGGACATCGTGAATTATCAAGATTGGGCAAAAGGCTTGAAGGAAGCAGGTTATGCTACCGACCCTCTCTATCCTAAGAAACTCATTCAAATCATTGAAAAGCACAATTTGCATGAATTTGACGAAGAAAATTATTTTGCAAAAGGTGGAAATTGTGAAGTTGAGGTTTTATCCACCACTTTTAGCTTTAATGGTTTGAAAATGGTTGTTTTTGACTGTCCTATTCCTCCAAAACGCATTGCACAAGCCTACGACATCTCTTTAGAAGATTTATTGAAATATAATCCTTTCAATAAAGATGAAGAAGTTCCCTCCAATACAGTTGTTTTTTTAGAACCTTTAAAAAAACGAGGTCCCAAAGGAATTCCTAAGCATCTCGTTACTACAAACGAAACGGTCGAATCCATTGCTCATTTGTATGGTGTCAAATCAGATAATTTATATCATCGCAATCGTATAGAAGAGGGCGAAAAACCTCCCATTGGAAGTTTTTTGTATTTGAGGAAGAAAGCACCTCAGATGTGAGTTTTAATTTAATAATTTTACTAATACCAATTACTTTATGGAGAATTTCAGATACAGAATAGGCGAGGATTTGAGGGAAGTTCCAGAGAATTTGGAAGAATTCAAAAAGGGAATTTCGATTTTAGAAAATGAAGTTGAAACAATTCAAGAAAGAAAAGTAAAAGCCCAAAAATTGTCAAAATTAGGGGTTTTATACAGAATAATTGGGAATCTAAATATATCTCAAAATAGATTGTTAGAAGCATCAAAACTAATAGATACTTCTAACGAAAAAAATCTATTTATTGTAAACGAGATAAGGATTGCTCAAACCCTTCAATTCCAAAATAAAAATGATGAAGCCGATAAAAAATTAAACCTCTTACAAAACAAAATACTTCAAGAAAATATTGGCATCCATCTTTTGGACTTCATCTATCAGCATAGGGGGAAAAATCTCTATGAAAAGGGAGACTTAAAAACAGCTTTGACTTTTATCAAAAAGGCACTTGAGATAAGGAAGAAAAAGGGAAA
>JBMYXW010000072.1:0-9465 GCA_049608825.1 Chitinophagales bacterium | reverse complement strand
TTCTGCGCCTCTTAAAAATTTGGATTTGTCGTAAGCATGGTTGTGGATAATCTCTAACAGTAAAAGGTAGGTTTCGTCTTGATACTGAGCAAATTTGAAAAGTAGGCGGTTGGTATGGTCTAATTTGGCTCGGTAAAAATCTGTATTGGGCATTTTCTTCACCTCTGCCGATTTGAAGTCGCCTTTCTGCAAAAACTTTTCTACTCGTTTGAATTGTTGTTTTACGCCTTTTGTATCCAATTCATTGTAGTATAATATCTTCAAATCGCTCATTATCTATTGGTTGTGTTTAAGTGTTTAGGTTGATAATTGTGTTTATGTATTTGATGTAGCTGTGTGCTTAGGGTGACAGTTGTATGATTATGTTTTGAAATTATGCAAAAATAGTAAGTTTTTGGAAAAACAAACTCGACAGACATCCAAAATTTTCAAGGCTCTTCAATATTTCAACCCAAAATCAGCATGAACATCCAAGTACAAAACCAATATGAGTACATAAACCCAATTATCAACTTAAACACCCAAACACAACTATCAACACCTAAGCTAAACCTCCGTAAACAAATCCAATACTTGACCTGGAGGTGTTTTCCCCAAATGTGTATAAGCCAAAGCAGTCACCTCCCGACCTCTTGGAGTACGTTTGATATAGCCTTCTTGTACCAGAAAAGGTTCATAAACCTCTTCAATCGTACCAAATTCTTCACCCACAGACATCGCAATGGTTTTGATACCCACAGGTCCACCTCTGAATTTTTCAATGATAGTCGAAAGAATGCGGTTGTCCATTTCGTCTAAGCCCTTTTCGTCGACATTCAGTGCATTCAAACCGTATTTGGCAATTTCTAAATCTACGGTTCCATTCCCCTTGATTTGTGCAAAATCACGCACTCGACGAAGCAAAGCGTTGGCAATACGAGGTGTACCACGACTTCTTCGAGCAATTTCATAAGCTCCATCTTCTGTAATCGGAGTTCGGAGAATGGAGGCAGAACGTTGGATGATGCCTTTGAGCGTTTCGGCATCGTAGTATTCCATGCGGAAGGTAATCCCAAATCGGGAGCGCATAGGAGAGGAGAGGAGTCCCGAACGAGTCGTTGCACCAATGAGGGTGAAAGGGTTCAATCCCAACTGTATAGAACGAGCAGCGGGGCCACTGTCTATCATAATGTCAATCGTAAAATCCTCCATTGCAGCATAGAGATATTCTTCAATGGTGATACTCAATCGGTGAATTTCGTCAATAAACAAGACATCATTTTCCTCCAAATTGGTGAGTAAACCCGCCAAGTCGCCTGGTTTTTCAAGAACAGGGCCAGAAGTGATTTTGATACCTACGCCCAATTCATTGGCGATGATGTGGGAGAGGGTTGTTTTTCCCAATCCTGGAGGACCATGTAACAATACATGATCCAATTCTTCACCTCGAAGTTTGGCGGCTTGAATAAAAATTTGAAGATTTTCGATGATGTGGGGCTGACCCGTAAAGTCGCCCAAAGATTGCGGTCGAAGGGTTCTTTCTATCAATTCATCTTGTGGACTCAAATGTTCGTCATCTGCATTGAGTAACTCGTTTCGCATAGAATTTTACTTTTTGCTAAAATAAGGCATAAAATGCGAAAAAACATGGATTTCAGAGGAATTATTCAACTAAGTAATGGTAAAAAAATAAACCCCGATTTAGACTTTTGTAGTTTTACCTTTAGGATTCTCGATTAGAATGAAAATCAATCTCCTTCAAAGAAGAAACTACAAAAGTCTTCACTTCAAATGTTGAACTTATTTTTGGAGCATTACTAAGTAAATATTGAAAAGTCTTTTCTTTAAATGCGATTTTATTTTTTCGCAATTATTAAACAGGGCGATTCCCAATATCTTTTCGGTAATAAACATCGTCAAATTGAATCTTCCGCACTTCTCGATAAGCAGCTTCAATGGCAGATTCTAAGTCGTTGCCTTTTCCTACAATGTTCAATACTCGACCACCATTGGTCAAAATTTCACCACCATCACCCTTTTTTGTGCCTGCATGAAAGACCAAGGCATTGTCACCAACTTGGTCAAAACCAGTAATTTCATCACCTTTTTTGTATTTTTTGGGATAGCCACCAGCCGTCAAGACCACATCCACAAAATAGCCATCCGCCAATTCCAAAGGAAAGTCCGCCAAACTTCCATCAAAACAAGCTTCCACCAATTGCAGCAAATCACTTTTCATGGAAGGCAACAAAACCTCCGTTTCGGGGTCGCCAAATCGGGCATTGTATTCCAATAATTTTGGACCTTCGGCAGTCATCATCAATCCAAAATAAATCACCCCTTTGTAGTCCAAGTTTTCCGCTTCAATACCATCCATAGTCGGCAAAACTATTTCATTGATAATGTCGTGCAACATGGGTGCATCGCACCACGGCACAGGACAAAATGCGCCCATTCCTCCAGTGTTGGGGCCTTTATCGCCATCCAAAAGCTGTTTGTGATCTTGTGAAGGATGTAATAGTTTGGCGGTTTTGCCGTCTGTAAAACCGATGATGGAAATTTCTTGTCCAGTGAGTTTGGTTTCTATCAAAAAGGCTGCATCTTTTCCATAATTGGCGTGCAATTCAGCCAAAGATTGAAGTGCCTCTTCCACATTGTCACAGACATACACACCTTTTCCGCCTGCCAGGCCATCGTATTTGATGACCAAATCTCCATCTAATTCTTCAATTTTCTTATAAGCCGCTTCAATACTTTCAAAGACCCAAAAATCAGCCGTTGCCACGCCATATTTCTGCATAAACTGCTTCGACCAAATCTTTGAGCCTTCCATCATTGCAGCTTTTTGTGTGGGGCCAAATACTTTGATAGGACTTTTTTGATTTTGGAAATAATCCACAATGCCTCCAACCAAAGGAGCTTCTGGCCCTACAAAAATCAATTCGATATTTTCAGTTTTGCAAAATTCTTCCAGTACTGCAAAATTCTGAAGGTCAATGTTTATATTGTTTTCTGTTCCGCCATTGCCAGGAATGACAAATACTTTATCAACATCCGCACTTTGCGAAAATTTCCATTCTAAGGCGTGTTCACGACCGCCTGAGCCGAGTATTGCTATGTTCATTAATTTAAGGTTCTATGATTTCAATAAAGCCTTTATCAATCAATATTGTTATGTATTCTTCTTCTGACAAAGGGCATTTAGCCAAATCCATGAATTGTTGTTTAGTTAATTTGCACTGGAATGACATTTGTTTTATTAGATAGTCATTGAGGTCTTTTTTACTACCATGACTCACTTTGGTGTATGTAATCAATCTGTCCTCATAGTAGAATTCCAAATATTTGTGATCAATACTTTTGGTATTAGAATCTACAAAACCTTTCTTTTTTAAATTTCGGTACGTGCGAGAGGAGTCTAAAGCAGCCATTAGTGAGCATTTATTACAAGGTAGTTGAGGATATTTTTTATTGCTTGTAGGCGTGTTGATAACTTTTCGTTGGGAAGTTCATTGTATCTTTTATAGATAAAATCAAATTCTTGGGCAAAAGAAGAAATGGTTTCTTCAACGGTTAAACCAGTACCCATAATGTCAAGTATTTCGGATTGGATAATATAATAATCGTTTTCTTGAGCATATAGACACCTCAAAGGATAATTTAAATTGTAGGTAGTGTTATTACAAACAATTTTTTGTGTGACATAATCTAATGTTAATTCTACCATTATATTCAGTTTTATAGTAGATAACCTACTACAATAGGTTTATGTTCAAATAATATCTTCTTTCCTCAATTCTTCCTTCAATTGTTGTAAAGCATCTCCATTTTCATCCCACTTCAATTCCTCACCCGTCAAAGTCTCATAAATATGGCGGTAACGGCGAATGGCTTCCGCCACCACTTCATCCGATAGGGTATTTGGCAGATTACCATCAGGAGTGCGATTTGCCAACATCCATTGACGCACAAATTCTTTGTCGATTTGAGCTGCCTTTGAAGGAGCTTTGGCATAATCTTCGGCACTCCAAAAACGAGAAGAATCAGGCGTGTGGATTTCATCAATCAAAATCAATTCTCCATCCAACAGTCCAAACTCATATTTGGTATCCACCAAAATATAGCCTCTTTCTGCCATTACCTTTGAGCCAAAATCAAACAGTGCCAAAGCCTTCTTAGACATTTGTTCGTACAGTTCGGCAGTTGTCCAACCTTCTGTCACGATTTCGTCAGGAGTAATCGGTCTATCATTCTTTTCTTTAGTAGTTGGAGTCAAAATTGCTTGAGGAAAGCGTGCGTTCCTAGTCAAGTTATTAGGCAAATTTGCACCCGAAAATGTGCGTTCTCCCTTCTCATAACCTCTCCAAACACTGCCACAAATATAACCACGAACTACCATTTCGACACGAATTGGCACGGCTTCCTTGACTAACATCGCATTCGTGCCTATCATTTTAACCACATGATTGTCAGTGATATGTCGAGTGTTTTCAAACCACCAATTGGCAATACCATTCAGAACGGCTCCTTTTGAAGGAATGGGGTTCTTCAGATTACTGTCAAAAGCCGAAATTCTATCGCTAACTACAATCAATCTTTGTTGGTCATTCACTCGAAAGCTGTCTCTAACTTTGCCTCTGTGAATTTTTTTTAATTCGGAAATATCGAAGTCGTAGAGGTAATTCATATTGGAAATATCCCTTTTTTTTGTTAACTTTGGAATGGTGTAAAATTAGAACTTTCTTTAGATTCGAGTGTATCAACCTGTGTTATAAATGTTATTTCTTCAAAAAAATAGCATTGAATTAACTTTGGTTAAAAAATGACAATTTGCTTTGTCACAGAAAACCTAATCAAAGAGATTTTCGTTATTATGCCGACAAGCAACCTTAGTTCTTTAATTATCATCAAAATTTAATCCACAATATGGTTACAGTAGCTTTTTATTCAAAGCAGAAGCAAACTATTTTGACCCAAACCCATTCTTTATTTGCCAAGCATGGTATACAAACCCTTACCTTAGATGATATTAGCAAACAAACCAAGATACCACTCGCTGAAATACACGAACACTTCACGAATAAAGACGCATTAGTAGAACAGAGCCTTCACAACCTTTTCGCAGGAATCAAAAAAGAAAATGAATTTATCAAAGAATTTTATATGAATCCACTTGATAAATTGGTATATAGTGCATACAATCTTATGTGTCAGTTATTTAAATTTGGCTCTGATTTCTTCTATGATTTGAAACGTTACTTCCCCGATATATTTAGAGAATACCGAGAATTTGTCAAGCAGCACTTTTTTGCAGAGCAAGAGGAGTTTATCCAAGAAAGTAAAAACAAAGGACTTATCTTATCTTCTATCAAGAGCAGCTTCATTTTTGAGTTATTTTCTAAGTTGATGAATGCGCTTTTGTTTGAGAACAATGTTTCCAAGAAACAAAACTTTATCGAACTCTTCTACCATGCCATTATATTGAAGATTCGCAATTTTTTGACCAATACAGGCGAAGAGGTTTTGAGTAAAAACAAAATTTCTTATCTCCTCTCCAAAAAAGGATAGTAAACCTTCAAAACAAGGATTTACCTTTTCCGCACTTTTCGTTTACCATAGGTACAGCCAAAGCAAATCATTGAAGTAGTCATTTAGCATATTCAATTTTAGTGCAAATAACTATCCCGATTAAAATACGGGATAAGCTTTGTATTTGAAGCTGTAAAAACGTCTTTTTATTCCACATCTTTTTTGTATTATGTGGGTCTAAAATACATACCTATGTCCTATTGTAAAACCCTATTGATATTTAGTTGCCTTGTGTTGAACCTTTGCAGCTACGCCCAACAAGAGATTTACCACCGAGTCGAAATTCATTTATCCCAAAAAACGGATATTCACGTTTTGCAACAATTGGGCTTGTCCTTAGATTGTGGGGGAGAACTACATGAACACAAAAGTGCTAACAAAACGACAACAACTTATATTGCAGAACTTTCTGAAAAAGAACTGGCTTTGGTCAAAAAAACAGGGCTCAAAACCAAAGTACTGCAAGCAGATATTGCCGCTTTTTATGCCAAGCGAACAGCTACTGACCCTGTGAAAAGCGTAGCAGACTTCAAAAAGATGAAGAGTGTTGATTGGGGTTTGGGAAAGGGTGAACCTTTTTATGCAATTCCCGAAAATTTTGAGATGGGTAGTATGGGCGGTTATTTGACCTACGAAGAATTGCTTTTTCACCTCGACCAAATGCACGAACTCTATCCCAATCTCATCAGCGCAAAAACTCCTATTAGTAACGACATTCTCACCCATGAGAACCGACCTCTATATTGGCTCAAAATATCCGATTTTCCACATTTAGACGAATCACAAGAACCAGAAGTACTATATACTGGTTTGCATCATGCCCGTGAACCTATGTCGGCTATGCAGTTGATTTACTTCATGTATTATCTACTCGAAAACTACGATTCTGACCCTCAAATTCAGGATTTGGTCAATAGTCGAGAGCTGTATTTTGTGCCTTGTATCAATCCCGATGGCTACATTTACAATCAATTCACGAATCCAGAAGGAGGCGGTTTGTGGCGCAAAAACAGGAGGGTTCACGAAGATGGCAATATTGGAGTGGACTTGAATCGAAACTATGGTTATGAATGGGGATATAGTGATACAGGTTCATCGCCAAATACCTATTCTAATGTTTATCGAGGTGAAGCTCCTTTTTCAGAACCCGAAACACAGTTGATAAAGCAGTTTTGTGAAGCACACGACTTCAAGATTGCGCTGAATTACCACGCTTATGGCGGTTATCTTATCTATCCTTGGGGCTATGCCTTGGCTACTTATACCGAAGACCACGATTATTTTCAGCAAATGTGTCACCGTTCGGGTTGACACAACAATTATATCTATGGTACTGTGCATGAAGCTCTAAGTTATACTGCCAATGGAGATTCTGATGATTGGATGTATGGAGAACAAACCACCAAAAACAAAATATTTGCGATTACTCCAGAAGTTGGAAAATCTACTGACAATTTTTGGCCCATGCCAAGTAGAATCATTCCTCTTTGTCAAGAAAACGTTTGGGCGAACCTGCAATATGCGTATATGGCGGGGAAATATGCTGTTGCAACGGATGCTTCCGAAAAAAATCTACAAGATTTGGAAGGAACATTGAAGGTAAAACTGCAAAGAATGGGATTGGAAGACGATGGTATCTTCACCCTTCAAATCCAGCCTATTAGCTCCAACTTTACCATCACCTCTGCCCCCTTCAATAGCAGCAATTTGGAGCTACTGAAAACCGAAACATTTGCGTTCGACTACATGCTTTCGGCTGATATTCAAGACGAAGAAAAGATAGAATATGTGGTATTGGTCAACAATGGCGATTTTACACTCTCAACCGACACGATTACCAAGTGGTACAACGCTCCAATTGAATTTGAACATCCTGCCGAAGACCTCACCGAATGGTCAAGTGAAGACTGGTATCGAACCAATCAAACGGCTTATAATGGTGATTATAGTCTCACAGATTCGCCCTATACCGACTACAAAAATTTTGACAGTACCACCATCGTTTTGCAGCAGGCGATTGACCTCAGCGATGCACTTGAAGCGAAGGTGACTTTTTGGGCAAAATGGGATATCCAGCCACACCGAGATTTTGCACAAGTATTGGCTTCAAAAGACAATGGCGAAACATGGACACCACTTTGCGGCAATTTTACCCAAGATGGAACACGCTACCAAGCTGAAAATGAACCGATTTATGATGGAAAACAAATGGAATGGGTGAGGGAAGAAATGGATTTATCGGGTTTTGTAGGAGAATCTGTGTTGATTTGTTTTTTGCTTCAATCGAATGGCAATACCAAAGCAGACGGGTTTTATTTTGACGACTTCAGGGTAAGTTACCGGACATCTTTGGTGGCAGATTTGAAGTTGGTTTTAGAAGGAGCGTACAATGCGAATACAGGTGAAATGAATACTTTTTTAAGGGCAAAGAATCTTGTACCTCTTTCACAGCCCTTTAATGAATTGCCGTGGCAATATGAAGGAATAGAAAGGGTGGATAGTTTGATTTTTATGCCCTTCAATGTTGTAGATTGGGTATTGGTGGAGTTGAGAAATGAAGCAGATACAAGTTTGGTAGCACAAAAAGCAGCTTGGCTGTTATCAGATGGTTCGGTGATGGATGTTTCGGGCAGAAAAGGAGTGTTGTTTGAAGATATTGCCCCAAATGATTCTTATTTCCTTTTGGTTCGACACCGCAATCATTTGGATGTTTTAAGCTCTATAGCAGTTACACTACCCAATACCTACGACTTTACCAGTGCTTCAAATCAAGCTGCGGGAAATGGGCAATTGGTAGCCGTTTCTGAAAATGTATTTGCATTGAAGGCAGGAGATGTGGACGGAAATGGAATCGTTTCTATTGAAGACTTCAATGGTTATCAAACGCAGCAGGCATTTTTGAACGAATATGCTGAAAGTGACTTGAGTATGGATGGCTTGGTGAGTGTGAAGGATTACAATGCTTATCGGCTTCGTGCTTCGGAATTGGGAATTTTTGTTGTGAGGTATGAGTAAGTCTAAGGAGTTTTTCTTCTTATAGTTTTCTAAGTCAAAAAAGAGAAATAGTTTTGTATTTTTGGTGTTAGAAGTAGAATTTATAAAAATCAAAAAATGATAGTTGAAATTAATATAAATGGAGAGATTTTATACACAACGTTGATAGCTATAGCAAAACAAACAGAAAAAGAATATGAACACCAATGGGAATTGCATTCGGAGGAATACGATGATGTAAAAATTAAATTTACAGAAGGGGCAGGAATATTGAAAGAAGATAGTTTGTTTATTTCAAATAATATCCAAACTACTCGAAAGGAAATTGAAGCTATCATTGATGAGTTGTTGAAAAAAGACTTAGAGAATAGGCAGGAAGGACTAGATGATTCACTTGATAATGAAGGAGAAATAGAAAGACAACCTTATGATTACAAATATATTAGTATTAAAAGTGAGCGTTGGTCTATATCTTTTGTTCATGATTTGATAACAAAATATGGAGATTTGGAATTAAACCCAGACTTTCAGAGAAATTTTGTTTGGGATTACAAACGAAAATCACGCCTGATAGAAAGTTTGATGTTGAAAATACCTATTCCTACTTTTTATTTGTCCGAAACAAATTATGGTAAATATCAAGTGGTAGATGGTTTACAACGATTGACAACCATTACAGAGTTTATGGATAATAAATTTGCTCTCAAATATTTAGAGTATTTGAAGAATGAAGATGAGGAACGGAATCAAGAAGGAAAATGGTTTAAGGACAACGGAAAAAAACGAGGTATTTCGCCTGAATTTCACAGAAATATCTTAACGACCCAAATTACTGTCAATATTATTGAAGCGAAATCTCCAATAAAGGTTAAGTACGATGTATTTAGACGGGTAAATACAGGT
>JBMYXW010000071.1:0-9490 GCA_049608825.1 Chitinophagales bacterium | reverse complement strand
TACTTCCTCAAAAACCTCTCTTTTGCCACAAAATAGCCCAAGCCTTCTCGCTCACCTGTTCCATCAGTGAGGTAAAAAAGATACTTTCGATGAAAATCCAAAAACACAGGTTTGTAGGCAAATTGCCAACTCGGTCTTGCCCATTTCCATTCAAAAGAAACATAGAACAAGCCCGTTTGCAAGTAATTCAAATAGCGAAATCGTTTTTCGGAAGATTCTGCCTTCCAGCATTTCAATGAAGCATCGTAAAAGAACCCTATCTTGGTCAAATCGTCCTTTTGCATTTCCTCCAATTGAAGTTCAGAGCAATCGAAACACAGCCATTCAAAGCCGTCTTTATCTAAAACCGTCTCAATCGTAGTGTTTTTGTTTTTCCATCGAAGATGCACCTTTTCCTTCAACTGTTTCAAAACAAACGCTTGAAATCGAACCTTGAAGTTTTCCTTAAAAGAACGGGCATCAACTATCCAAATCATGCGACCATAAAAGTCTTCCCTTGCTTCAATCGTTTGAGGTTGAATAGGAGAATGTTGGACTTCAATAACTACCCCGTTTTTCGCTACAATATCTGCAATATGTCTTTTGAAGCCTTTTTTTACCACCACTTCCACTTGACCGATTCCAAAACAATCTTTCCAGTTTTTGTGCCATTTCGTCTCACTTTCTGCCCATTCATCGCAGTAATTTCCTGCTGTGTGCGCCCAATGCCAGACCTTGATTGCCCCACATTTTGCGGTCAACTCCGTTCCACACAAAGGGCAGTCCGCCTTCAATTTTGGCTTCGCCCGTTGTTTTTCACCATTGATGATTCCGTAGAGCATGTGGAGAGAAATTAGTAAGTATAGTATTAGGCTTCAAGAATATCTTTTGCTTGTTTATAATCCATTCGCTTACAAAGTATTGTTTGAATTTGAATTTGTGCTTTGAAATTGAGTTTCCATTAGTCCGTTCTCAATTTATTCGACAATTCATCCAATCCATCCTCTTTCACAATAAACTCGTTCGCCTCCAAAATATGAGCGCATCGTTTCACCCCTTTTTCAATTCCTTCCGCCAATTTTTGTTTTTTGATGCCATCAATCACCAAATCCACCACATCCTTCCATTCCTTGTATTCCACCACACTACTGATGCCTCTATCTGCTTTCACAATCACCTGATGCTCAAAGAATGCTACAAAAATCATCACTCCTGTTCGATGCGTACTATTGAACACCTCCTCTCTCAAAAACAGTGCATCAGCTCGTTCGTCCGCTTCAAAGTGAAGTTTTGCCCTTCCAACAAACAAACGCTTAACAGCAGGAATATAATGCACCAACAAAATCGATATCGCAGCCGCAAACAAAACATTCAACAAATAATAAAAAGGGTCGAACAACTGAAAGCCTGCCCAAAAACGGTCCAACAAAATAATCATGGAGAAAGTACACAAAGACACAATCGTAGCTGCTCGATAATAGGCAATCTCATAAGAATCACACTCCTCTACAAAAACAGGCACAATCTCGCCTGATATGCCAGATTCTGCCTGCTTCACAGCCACTTCAATACGCTGTAATTCTTCTTCTGTAAAATATTTGAGTAGTTTCATCTTAGGTTTTGCTTGTGATATTTATTTTCGATAAAACTACAATTTTTTTTTCATCAATCCAATTTGATAATCTCACCCGAACCAGAAATGGAAGAACTGATAACAGGATCACCTCTATACAAGACCGAACCACTGCCTCTGATTTTGATGTTCAACTCGTCTGTTGCCGTCACCTCACAGTCGCCCGAACCACTGATGTCAATATCGCAAGTTTCGGCAATCAAGTCCAAAGCGTCGACATCACCCGAACCGTCAATCTCCACATTGAAGTTATTCGCAAAACCCGCCAAATCAATATTCCCCGAACCCCGAACCTCCGCATTGATGGTCAAGGCATCTATGTGCTTCATAAAAACATCGCCAGAACCTTCAATATCTATTTCTACGAAATTGGAAAACAAAGAATCTACATCTACATCACCAGAGCCGTCAATTTCCAACTTCAAAGAATTGAAATCCCAAGTCGTAGCGGCAAAAACATCACTCGAACCTTTGATGGCAATTTCTTCAATGTTGGGTACACTGACAAACAGTACAATCGGTTCCTGACTGCGAATACAATCTTCTAAATCAACAATTAGGCGGTCTTGAGAATTGATTCGAGTCTCTACCAAAGGTAAAATATTATCGTCTGCTTCAATAATCAAGCTGAAATTATCTGACGAATTCGACTGCGAAAGGTGTAAATCAAAAGAGCCACGCAATTCGATTTTGTCGAAAAAATCTACAATTCGAGTCTCCGAAATCACATCACCCGAACCTTTGGTACAGTCCAGTTCACAACTCGGAAACAATAAAACAAAGCATAATAAAGCAAAACAAAATTGGGAAATCGTTTTCATCTGTTGAGGTTTTTTTTTAAAATATACAATGGTTATTTACTACACATCGAAAGACAGACCTTTCCCAAAGAGTTGCATTTCAAAACAAACAAAATTTTGCTTTTCAATTCTCATTCCTTACAAAACTTACTGTATCTCTCAATATCCACCTCTTTCTGCAATGCCTCCTCCCCCTCCAAATATGCTGCAAAATGATGGGCAAAATAAGGACTCAAGGATACGCCTTTTGTTCCCAAACCATTGAAAATACCTACATTAGAATACTGTGGATGCAAGCCCAAAAACGGTCGACGGTCTTTGGCAGAAGGACGAATGCCTGCTTGATGTGAGAGAATTTTATAAGGTATTTTGAGAGTCTTTTCTAGTTGGATAACGAGTTCTTGTTGTGCTTTTGAAGTTGGGGTTTCATTGAGTTCTTTCCATTCATACGTTGACCCCACCCAATACCTATCCTTGCTCAATGGAACGAGGGTAATTTTGTTTTTTATGATTTGTTCCCTTTTCTCCAAGTCCAGATTTAGGGCTTCAATAATCAAAAACTCTCCCTTTGCAGGAACGAAAGGAAGCCAATTGAAGTAGGGATTGAAGCGGCTTTGATGCCCTTCACAAAAAATGACTTTTCCAGCTTCAACGCCTCTCCAAGTCACACTTTTTTCGTTTACAACCAAATCCTTGTAGTCCAATTTTGCTTCAATAAACCATCCGTTTTTTTGAACATACTGACGGTAAGAATCAATAAGATGGACCGTATTCACAAACATTGCCCCAGTGATTTCACCAAAACCGACCTCGTTTTTGAAGGCTGGGTGAAAAGCTTTGTTTTGGATGTTTTTGAAGTATTTTTCATAACCCACTTCCCCACTTTTCGCCCAAAAAGTATTCAATTCTTTGACATTTGAGAGCAGCCAAACCATCGTTCGGTCATAGCAAAAACGAGCTTGTAGCAGTTCTTCCAATTCTCGATAATGGTTTCGTGCAAAAGGAAACAGCATTTCTGCCTTCCAACTTTTGACCAGTTTTCTGCCTGTTATTGGATTCATCAAACCCGATGAAACCCTTGAAGCTGCCAAAGGATGAGCATCGTCTATGACCAAGACGGTTTTGTTTTTTTGCAGTAGAAAATGACTGAGCCAAGTGCCTGCAAGTCCTTGACCAATGATTAGGTAGTCGTACATTTAATTGTGTTTGAGTATTCCGTAGAGACGTTTTACCAAAACGTCTGAATGAAGGTTATGCTTTTGTTTATTCATCAAGTGAAAGCTTTGAATAAATGAATGATAAGGGTTTTACTTTTGCCCGTTAACGTCATGTAATAGAAATTTCTCAACATTATTCTATGACAAAACTTGTCAATTTACATCCCCCTAAGCCCCCCTTCAAAGGGGGAATTTCCTCATTATCAGCACATTCCCCCTTTGAAGGGGGTAGGGGGATGTTGCGCCAATTTTAGAGTACTGTTAAATTATTTCTATTACACAAAATCAAGCTTCAATATCACCAATAATTTCTTTTCGCAAATTCTCCAATTCCTTCCACTTCAATGGATTTCTTCTCTTAACTGCCTCTTTTTGAAGGCTCAAACGCCATTTCTGAAAAGACTCTTCCATCCACAAAACAATACTTCCACTAATCAAAACACTCACCAAATACAAACCTGCAATTGCAGCACTTTGAGCGAAAACACCCACCAAAATCGTTTGAAGAAAATAAAAAAACAGGATAAATAGCAAGCCAAAACCCAATTTCATAGAGGCAAAAAAACTAGGGTCTTTGAAGAGTTTGTAGGTGAGGTATTGGGTGATTTTGCAGGGCAGAAAATGGTTGAGATAACCGTATATTCCGATTGGAGCGAGTAAAAATACTTTCATCTTTTCGGCAAAAATTGGAGCTTGAAAATTGTCGGAAAGAACTTCAGGGTTTAGTTTTACCTCCTTCAATAATTGGCGATAGGTTTTTACCTTTTCATCCAACTTCTGCATCTTTTCGGGTTCGTTTGTCGCAATTTTTTCGAAATTTTGGAGCGTTTTTTTTTGAAGGTTGAACACAGAGGCACAGAAACACAGAGATTTTTTTTGGAGTGGAGTTGCTGTTTTAGGCAAAACCTTGACAACAGTTGAAAACTTTGTCAACGGTTGAAACGACAAGAATTTGAAGGTTTCATAGTGTTTACTATTGCCAATGTGAATCACTTCTTTTTGCAGCTCTACTTGTAGCTTTTTGCGGAGTTGATTCATTGCCTTTTGGGGCTGTTCTCTATAGAGTTCTTGTAGATGTTGGACAGTCATTGGTTTCCCAAATCGTAGATACAAATCTCCCCTAAACTGAGTCGTTTGGCTATAATTGATGCCTACGGGAATGATTTGCAGTCCCATCTTGAAGTCTTGACTTTCTTCGGCTCTAAAAACGATGCGACTAAATCCCTTACTCAAAGAGCGTACTTTTTTAATAACATTTTGACTGCCTTCTGGAAAAATCAATACGCTTTGATTGTGCTGCAACAAATTTACGCAATGGTCAAAAGTGGCTTCGTTTTTGGCGAGATTTTGGATGCCGTTGCGGATGCGGTAAATGGGCATCATGTTGAGTTTCTTCAAAATCCAAGCTATCGCAGGCTTTTCAAATACCAAGGCACGGGTCACAGAATGAACGGCTTGTGGCACTACACAGGCAACCACGATGGCATCCATGAAGGCACTTTGATGATTGGGCGTGAAGAGAATCGGAGCGTTTTTGGGTATTTGCTCCAAACCATCGACTTCGATTCGTCGAAAAAAGATTTTCAAACAAAGCTTGATAAACGGTTTGATAAAATGATAAAACAAAGAAGAATGTTTCATTTTGCAGTAATTTTTCTTTGCGCTAAAAGTAAGAAAAATTATCTTTGTAGCCCTAATACATCCCTACCTACTTAGCCCCTTGTCAGTAAAGCCCACATTTATCAATTATTTTTTCAGCGTTTCTGAACTGTAACAAATGAAATTATTAGCTTCCCTTCAATATACATTCTTGTTTTTGTTGCTTATCAGTCTGTCCTTTACCGACAGTTTGGCTCAAGGTTTTGAGAACAGTCAATTGAAATTTTCTCGTGTTCGCACTGCAAAAGCGGACAAAGAATACAAACTTCAACAAAAGTTTGCCGCAAGAAATTTACCTTATCCTCCTACCGAAGTTTACTTTAGAGCTTTCAAAAAAGAGGGCGTTTTGGAAATATGGGTAAAAGGTTGGGATGGTCGATTCAAGAAGTTTGACGACTATACTTCCTGTGCTTCATCGGGTGATTTAGGTCCTAAACGCAGACAGGGTGACGAACAGGTGCCAGAGGGTTTTTACCACATCAGTCGCTTCAATCCACAAAGCAATTATTACCTGTCTTTGGGCATCAATTATCCAAATCAAGCCGATAGAATCAACAGCACTCACAGCCGTTTAGGAGGAAGTATTTATATTCACGGAAGTTGCAAAACAATAGGCTGCATTCCTTTGACGAATGAAAAAATCAAAGAGGTTTATTTGTTGGCGGTCAAAGCAAAAAACAGTGGTCAAGGCAAAATCCCCATCCACATTTTCCCCTTCAAATTCAACAATTTTTCATACGCCCAACAAGAAAAGAGCAAACGTTCTTACAATTACCCTTTGTTGAGTTTTTGGGAAAATTTGAAGCAAGGATATGATTATTTTGAGAACAATAAAGTCGTTCCAAGAGTGTCTGTTAATTCGGATGGTTCTTATGCTTTTTATTAGGTTGTTTATTTGTAACTGGTGGATTGGTGACGGGTAAATAATTAATAAAATCCCCATTCTTAGCCCATGAATTAATTCATGGGCTAAGAATGGGGAACAAAAAAACGAATTAAATTCAAAAAATCACCCCATCCACTCCTTCACCAAAGGCAAAATCTCCGTCTCCAAATCCATCTGAAACTTACTCAGCACAGCACGTTCACCACCTTCAAAAAAACACTCGATTTGGTACAAATTCTCATTGTTAACCAAAATCGCTTGTGTATCCATTGCAGTCTGTTTCTCCAAAATGGTATATCTTCCATCCTTCAATTCAACTCCATTACTATTGTATGCCTCCGCTTCTTTTATCTTTTCACCCAGCAATTTCGCATCTCGAAAACCCCACTTTAGGGCATCCCATTTTTGGGATGCCAAAACCAATCGAACCGCATCCAAATCTTTTGGCAAGTCCCAGCTAAAAGTATAACCTGCGCTTTTGGTCAACAACAAATGTCCTTCCATTTCCTGTCCATTCACTTCAAAAGTAGCCCTTTGTTTGACCAATTTTTCCGCTTCAAAAAAGCCCATTTTGCAGCCCGTCATTTTTTGATTGGCAAATCGTTCAAACTGTTGACGAACCTTCAATGACAACCTTTTGTCAACTGCCTCCACAAAACTTTTTTCTCTTTGCAGCTCCAAAAAAGTATGGGCAATCAAGGTCATTTTGCGATTGGTTTCATAGCTTTTTTCTTCAAAAACGCCCGTTTCACCTACCTTCCCTGTTTCTATTGTGAAAGCCTTGCCGCTTGCAGCAATCGCCCAAAATAAATCGTCCTTTTCGAGATAGAGGTTGATGGTATTTGTTGTATCTACATGCAGATGATATATTTTATATTTATCTGGTTGTCTGTAGCCCCAAGTATTTCGATTCTGGCTGTATAGATAATCCATACCCTGTGAAACCTGTCTTTGGGCAGCACTATAGCCTTGACTTCGGAGGCGATTTTTGACTTCCAAAGTTGTGGTTTCATTGTTGAGGGTCATCAAATATTCGGCTGCTTCCTTGACAGCCAAATTAGTGAGCGTTTTTAAGTTTGAGGGGTTCATAAGTTAAAATGGAACTTTTTGTTAAGAAAACTTGTTTCAAATTTTCTTGAAAAAAAATTTGAAACAAAAAATATATACAGATATGAATAAACTAAAATCAACTTTCAAAATTCATGCATATCCTTTGCATGGAAGTATTAAACATAATTTTTTCACAATTAAATTAATTCATTATGAATGAGTTGTTAAAAAAGGTCTTTTTCCAAAGACCTGAACAGGAGAATCCCTGTAATAGCAAAAACGGACTTACATTATTTAGTCTTGTATTTCAATCAGTAATTTGTTTTCTTATAACTATGGGAGGAGCATATATTATTCACAGTCTCCTTTTAAGTGATTTAGGTAAATCATATCAGACCTTCAAAAACTTGATTTGTTGGTTGATATTAGTTTATAACGCAGGTATTATTCGTGATATTTGTGAAGTAATTAAACATACAATTGAAGTAATTGAAACACAAGATTAAATAATGTAATAAAAATAAGGGGTTTAGAACTTAATTGTTCTAAACCCCTTTTTCGTGACCTACCTTCAATTGGCTACGGTTGTTAATAGTAAAAATGAACTTACATCATTTAGACTTCTGTTTCAATCCTACCTATATTGGAAGTATAAAAATAGTCATTTTTCAACCAAAAAACAATTATTTCAATTGTTTTTTATCTCTACATCCAGTAGAACCTAATTCAAAAGGGGTTATAAATATAAAATCAAAGAACCACGCCAAAATACAATTACACTACCTCAACGAGATACCGCACTGTACACTGTTTTTCATTGTACACAATATACTCATTGTTCACCAAGTCCGCCCCACCTTCTGCAAAAAGAGAATCATAATGTTCACCTTTTTTCTTCAAGTTGGTTTCGTTCAGTTCATAACACCAAGACTGATGTTTTTGGATGTGAAACTGATTGCCTGTATGTACATCAAACAAAGCCAAAAAGCCCTTAGATTGTGTACCTTTTGTCCAGTATGAACCTCGTAAAGAAGTATAGTTCAGTGATTTCTTGAATTTGTCAGCAAAGTAGGTTCCATAACCAAACATTTTGCCCGTAACCACCGCATTTGCAGGACGAAGCACCAAACCTGTCTCCAAAATCGACAACCAATTCTCATTGCGGCTTCCATGCCAAAACAATTGTTTTTCTTGGTTTTTCTTCTCTCCAATCCAATCGTCAAAACCTTTTTGAGTTTTGAGGTTTTTGACAGCAAACGCCTTTGAAAACTGATTGGCATTTGGTCCCATTTTACTCTTAATGACTTTGATGGTCTCATCATCCGTCACCGATTCAATCTGCAAACCCATTGCTTCCAACAAGTTCAGTTGTTTTTTCTCGACCTTATTCTCTGTCTCCAAACTAGTCACTTTCACCTGTCCACGCATAACATCAAGCGTTGCTTGCTCTTCTACCAACTTCTCCTTAATCTTTTCTAAATCATCCTCACTACTTGGTCGTTCAATCAAATGATCGCCTACTTTGGTCATTTTTCGAGGAATCACCTGATACAATTCCAACAATACGCCATTGAATCGTTTGGTATTCACACCCGTTTTACGATTGTTTCCGTCCACCCAAAGCCCTGTTTTCAATTGTGTCACCAAGTTATCCAGCAAAGTTTGTGCCTCTTCAACTTGCAGTTTTGTCACTTGATTTGCCGAAACCATGTAGTTTTTACTAATCGACTTGGTCGCATAGGCCATCAGTTCAGTTATTAATCGCTGCACCAATTCATCGTCCACATCTACCAATTCCAGCTGGGGTTCATCGTTTTTAACGACTGCAAACAAATGTGTTTGATCTTTATAGCCCTTTCGTACCTTCTCATTGTATCTTCTTCTCCATTGAGAAGCAGGATATTTTTTGATTGTTCCACGGCTTCCTACTCGACCATAAGTAACGGTCATTGTTCCATCGCCATTTTCCTGCATTTCATAGAATTTATTATTGTTGCTAGGAGTTACCATAATCAATTTGGCAGTACGATGTATAACGGTTGATGTATCTTTCATTTTAAGAGATGGGGTTTGATTGTTTTGAAATGTTATTTTGAGTTTACGTTTTTTACTTCAATGGGTTGTTCTACGAAATGTTCGCTTTAATGTACTTTTGAAAATTTATTAATCAACTTTATAATTATGCTAAAATTTGACAAAAAAGGTTATTTACAACCTTCAGAAATAATTGAATTAGACCTCTTTGAGTTTGAATACTACTTTGTTC
>JBMYXW010000070.1:0-9499 GCA_049608825.1 Chitinophagales bacterium | reverse complement strand
ACCGCCTGCCAATAAGACCAATTCACATTCGCCAGCCGCTAATTTTTCGGCAAATTCCGAAACCAACTTTTGTGGTGAATCTCCCCCAACAGAATCGTAAATTGCTTGTTTTGGATTTGCAGCGATTCTTTTGGCAATGGAACGTGGAAAATTGTTGGTTCTTCCTGTTTTGGTCTGATGTAGTGGCGAAGAATCGGAAAAGGTTTTTACGCCTGCAATGACATCAATTTCATTGGATAGTGAGGTATTTTTGGCATCTTGTAGTGCAAGTAGAGCCGCCTTTGCAGCAAGGTCAGTATGAGAAGAAGCTGTTGCTAAATCTGTTGGAACGGCTTCGGTGATTTGTCCTACGCCGATGATTATGGGGGTGTTATTTTTTATTTTTGACATTGTTTTTTTTTGTAAATAGGTATTTGGTATCTCATAAATGTTTTCCCATTTCAAAGTCCTTAAAAGGCAACTCTCATAGCAATCAAGCTAAATGTAATGCGCCCCAAAGGGGCAAAAGCAATAGCGTAGGGCATCGCCCTACGAAGTGAAAAAAAAGCAATATTAGCCCTGAATGGGCGAAAGCAACGAAGATTTTGAAGGTTCATGGAAATCTTTGGTGGTAGAAACCGTGGAATGTAAATTCCACTTTCTCCTTGATATTTTAAAAGCTTGAAAATTAGCTTGGTAAAAAAACGAGAAGAGAGAATTTATATTCTCGGCTTAATAGCTCCACTAAAGCCTTCGATGAACCATTTTGAATGCTTGCGCCCTTTCAGGGCTTGTTTATATCTTTTTTCCTACACAGGGCTTCGTAAAACTTCGCCCTGTGCTATTGCTTTCGCCCCCTTTGGGGCTGATTTTAGACCTTAATTTATTGGTTCTCTGAAAATTTAGTGTTTTATCGCTGCCTTATACCCTTTTGTATCAATAATCATTTTAGAAATAATCTCACACAAAATCTCCGACGTTCCTCCTCCAATCGTTCCCAATTGACTATCTCTAAGCAAACGAGCCATTGGATATTCTTCCATATACCCATAGCCTCCAAAAATACGCATACACTCGTAGCAAACCTTGTCACTCAACTGGGTAGCGACCAATTTTGCCATTGCAGCCTCTTTGATAATGTAATCCCCTTGTTGGTACTGTTTGTAAAGCGTATAAACAAAAGCACGAGAAGAAGTTACTTCTGCTGACATTTGGGCAATGCGGTGGCGCAATACTTGAAATTTGTTGATAGGTCTGCCGAAAACTTCTCGTTCTGCCATGTACTTCAAGGCCAAGTCAATTGCCAATTGTGCTTGAGATACTGCAATCAATGCCATCCCCAATCGTTCGGAAGCAAAGTGCTGCATGATGTAGAAAAAGCCTTTGTTTTCCTCTCCCAATAAATTTTCGGCAGGTACTCGTACATTGTCAAAAGCAATCTCTCCTGTGTCAGAAGCATGCCAACCCAATTTTTTCAATGCCGTGGCACTGACTCCTTCTCTGTCTCGCTCAATAATCATCATACTGATTCCATTCGCTCCCTTGCCGCCTGTTCGGACAGCTGCAATAATGTAGTCGCTCAAAACTCCATTGGTAATAAAAGTTTTTGAGCCATTGATAACATAATGGTCGCCATCTTTTACAGCTTTTGTAATGAGTGAAGCAACATCTGAACCGCCGCTTGGTTCGGTAATCGCCAAGCAACCAATCAGTTCACCTTTCAATCCTGCGGTTAAATATTTTTGTTTATGGGCTTCCGAACCTTCACCATTAATGTGTGCCAAAGCCAAACCTGCATGTGCGCCAATGGAACTATTGAAGCCACTTGAATTCATACGAATCATTTCTTCGGTGTAAACCACCGAGAAAAAGGTGTCTAAACCCATGCCGCCATATTTTTCGGGATAGGTGACTCCCATAAAACCCATTTCACCAAAGCTTTTGTAAATGGAGCGAGGAATTTGACCAGCTGCTTCCCATTCTTCAATATTGGGTTTCACCTCTTTTTCTAAAAAATCCCTAAAGCTTTGGCGAAATAATTCGTGTTCTTCGGTAAAGAAAAATTTATTCATTTGGTTGGTTTTTAGGAGAGAGGTGTGAGGAGTGAGGTGTCAGGGGTAAGTTTTCTCACTCCTGACACCTCTCCCCTCGCACCTCATACCCCTTTAAAAATTTATAAAAGTATGTTGATTGACATTGAATGGTTTGCCCAATTTTTCATAATAGGCTTCTCCAAAAAACTTTTTAAATCCAGTGACTCCCTTTTCTGTCAAATGGGGCAAAATCAATCCCCAAATTACTTTTTCTGCATCTGCTTCATCTGTTTTTTCACGGGTAGTTTGCTGTGACAGCCAATAAAAACTCACCATCCAAACCGATAGTGCCAAACTTCGATAAGTACCTGAAATCGCTTCTTCTTTTACTGTTCCGATTTGTATGCCCATCGCAATCATTTTATGGAAATCCTCTATCGTCTGTTCAATCATGGCTTTGAATTGGTCTTTGACGATGGGATGGTTTTGTACATGGGTATCCAAAAAAACGAAGGCATATTCTTTTTGAAATGCATGATAGAGTCGGGTCTGATTGTGCATATTTTCAAAGGAAGGTACCTGCAAAGTTTTCTCTTTTTCTTTGACCAACTTTTCCCACATTTCTTTGACAATCACTTCTAAGAGTTCTTTTTTGTTTTTGAAGTGATAGGTCAAATTGCCTCTGCTAATACCAATTACCTGCGCCAGTTCTTTCAAATTAACTGCGCTGTACCCTTTTTCATTGAAGATTTTTGTGGCAGTTTTTATTATTTTTTGCTTTGTACTCATGTTTTGAAGTAAGTAACCGAAATATTGAAGTTAAAGAGGCGAGGTAAATTTAGGCAAAAAAGACTAATTATTACAATAAAATGGTTCTTTTCGCCTAAATTGCATTGTAATCCAGCAAAATTATGTACTTTGTGACTGGTAAAGACATTAGACCATTGAAAAATAGGTTTGAAGAAAAAATCAGTGATTTTTTCTAAAAGGAGTGAATTAAATAGTTTTTGAACATTGAAAGCAACCTTACTAGCAGGTTTACCATCTTTTTCAAAGAAAATGTTGCAAGCCATTCATCAACAAGTTGAGGCATTTCACCAAAACTTGCCTATAAACCCTTGCAGTATTGCATATAGTTTTCTATTTTTAGCCTTGGATTGAAAAAATCATTGTTATTATTACCTCACTATACCCCCTAAGTCACTATCTCAACCTACCACATAAAAATAAGACAAAGTAACTCTTGATATATTATTTTTTATTTTTATTCAATTAATTATTTAATGCAAACATTATGATGCGAATTTATTTACTACTAATGGTGCTGTTTATTTCAGTACCCACTTTTTCACAAAATACTGTGTCTGGTACAGTGTCCGATAGTGAATCAAACGATCCCTTGATTGGCGTAAACGTGGTCATCAAAGGAACGACTATCGGAACAATTACCGATATAGATGGTAATTTCACATTGACCAACAACAAAGCTCTTCCGTGGGAAGTAGAGGTTAGTTATGTAGGCTATGAAGCTCAAACAATGAATGTCACCTCTCCAAACGACAAACTTACTGTCAAATTAATGGAAGGTCTTTTATTGGGAGAGGGAGTTGTTGTCTCTGCTTCTCGTAAGCGAGAAAAAATACAAGAAGCTCCTGCTTCTATCTCCGTGATTACTGCCCGAAAACTGGAGGCTTCGGCACAAGCTGCGGATCCTGTCCGTAACCTAATTAGTACTCCTGGTGTTCAGATTCAGCAGCAATCAGCCGCTCGTATCAACATCGAAATGCGTGGTTCTGCAAGCCTTTTCAACACAGGTGTATTTCCGATTATGGATTACAGAAGTTTGTCTGGTCCAGGTATTGGTACTTTCGTATCAGATGGATCGGGTATCAGTTCATTGGACCTTCAAAGAATTGAAGTTGTGCGTGGCCCTGGTTCTGCATTGTATGGCCCTGGTGTGACTTCTGGTGTGGTTCACTTTATCACCAAAACACCTATCCAACATCCTGGTACTTCGGTAGAAATCATGGGTGGTGAGTTGAGTACATTTGGTACAACGGTTCGTCATGCAGGTAGAAACGAAAAAGGTACTTTTGGCTACAAAATCAATGCTCAATACAAAAGAGGAGATGAATTTACATTGGATTTGGTAGAAGATGCGGATCAGATTGCTAAATTCCAAACGTCAATCATTAAGCCTGGGATTACCAATGGAGTAGTGGATGTAACAGCTCCTGCTACAACTTTGTTGACACAAGAAGACTTAGATCCAGATGGCGACGGCAATATGATGCAAGATTTCTGGGAAAATGCAGCAGCTAACGTAACCTTGGAATTTCGTCCACAAGACGATTTGAGTGTTTTTGTGTCAGGTGGTTACAACACTACATCTTCTGTATTCTACAACTCACAAGGGGAAGGCTTAACTCAGTTTGATGAAATTTGGACACAAGCTCGTGTTCAGAAAGGAGGGTTGTTTGCACAGGCTTTCTTTGTGAGTAATAATGGAGGAGGAGAGGATAACCCTACTTTCTTGTACCAAACAGGAAATAGCACATCTGTAGGAAGAAAACAAATAGAAGGTCAAGTTCAATACAATTTTAGCATTCCAAGCTTGTTGAACGCTGATATTACTACAGGGGTAGATTACCGTAGTGCTCTTTCTGATACCAAAAATACGGTATATGGTCGAAACGAGAATGATGATGACTTCACCATTATTGGCGGATACTTACAATCCAAATTCAAATTGAGTGATAAATTGGATTTGATTGGTGCCGCAAGATACGATCAGTTCAACTTCTTAGATGATGGAGAAATCTCTCCACGTTTGGCATTGGTCTATAAGCCAGATGCACGCCACACCATTAGAGCTTCCTACAACCGTTCTTCTGCCCCTCCTACTGCCTTGAATATTAACATCGACTTCCCCGTATCAACTCCTGCCCCTGGTATCTTTGATATTTGGTTGGTTGGTTCTAAAAATGGACAACAATTTGCAGACAATCCCATGATTGATATGTCGATTCCAGGCGTACCTGACTTACCTTATGGCACACCTGGCTTGCCTTTGGCAATCCCTTATGGTGCAGTTACAGGAGGAGTGTTACAAGCTTTAGCAACACAATTGGATCCAGGTACAGTTGAATTATTGACTTCTTTATTGACAAACCCAGCCAATACTCCAGCAGGTGTTAGTGGTGACTTTGTAAGCTACAATGCATTTAATGGGCAACCATTGACCCCAATTGATGCGCCTACTGCAGTAATCAATATTACAGACACGTATGAAATTGGTTACAAAGGATTTATCGCAAATAAATTGGGTGTAAGCTTGGATATTTACAACAACAAATCAAAAGGTTTTAGTCAGTTTACTGCAATTAGCCCAACGATTCGTTTGGCAAATCAAAACATTGCAGCAGATTTGGGAGCAGAAGTACAAGCGATTATCCAACCACAAATTGAAGCTGCTTTGATAGCAGGTGGTGTTGATGCAGCTACTGCTGCTGCACAAGCTGCTGGTTTAGGTGCAGCTTTAAACGGTGGATATAATGCAGCTATAGACGGTGAAGGTGGTTTTGTTGAGCAAGTTGGTGGATTGTTCCCTATTATTGGAGCTGTTGAAACTTTGAATGTTCCTCAAGATGGTTTGGTTCACTCTGCTGCTGGTTATCGCTACTTTGGTGAAATTGACTATTTAGGAGCTGACCTTGGATTGACCTACAATTTCTCTCAAGACCTTTCTGCTTTCTTGAACTATTCTTGGTTGAGCGAAAATGTTTTTGAAGGAGAAGATTTGGGCGAAGCTGCTGACTCTCCTTTGCGTTATACTTTGAATGCACCTAAGAGTAAGTACCGTTTGGGTTTGAACTATACTCCAGAATCGGGTATTAGGGGTAGTATGTCATTCCAACACGATGATTCTTTCTTTGTAGATTATGGTCAGTTTTCTGGTGATACACAAGTAAAAAACTTGATTGACGCATCAGTTGGCTACAAATTCACAAATGGATTGTCGGTAGATGCAACTGCATCTAACCTCTTCAACAATGAATATAGAGCTTTCCCGAACCTTCCTAAAATTGGTAGAAGAATATTATTGAAAGCAACTTACAATTTCAAATAACAATATGCGACATTGAAAAATATTGCATTTTTCAGCATTTAAAATACTTAAGTAGTGATGCTTTTTTGTATAAAAAGTATCACTACTTTTGTTTTAATGCAACTACAATAACAGATATTTTTTCAATAGTCTTTATTCATAAAAATAAAACAAAATTCTATTTTACTAAAAGTTCTTTTTAAGTTTGTATGGAATTAGGTTCACCACATTTTTTTGCCTAAATTACCTTACATTTCTTTATTAAGTATTTGTCTTTCTACACTCTACATTCAATAAAAACAAACTTACATTTTATTTATATAATTTTATTAATCCAAACATTATGATGCGAATTCTATTACTATTTGCTGCGCTGTTTGTTTCAGCACAAGCTTTTTCTCAAACCACTATTTCGGGAACAGTCACCGATAGTGGCTCCAACGATCCTCTGATTGGAGTAAACATTGTCATCAAAGGAACAACTATTGGTACTGTCACTGACATTGATGGTAAATATACATTGACAAATGATAAACCTCTTCCTTGGGAAGTTGAAGTAAGTTATATAGGTTATGAACCTGAAACGGTCAATGTAACTGCGGCTAATTCAAGCTTGAATGTCAGCTTGATAGAAGGGCTCATGTTTGGTCAAGAGGTAGTAGTTTCGGCTTCTCGTAAACGGGAGAAAGTACAAGAAGCTCCTGCTTCGGTATCGGTTATTTCTGCTCGTAAATTGGAGGTGAGTGCCAACGCTACTGATCCAACTCGTAACTTGATAAGTACACCTGGTGTTCAAATCCAACAACAATCTGCTAACCGTATCAATATTTCTATGCGTGGTGGTGCAGGTTTGTTTGGTACATCTGTTTTCCCAATTATGGATTACAGAAGTTTGGTAGGGCCTGGTATTGGTACTTTCCAGTCTGATCAAGCTGGTATCAGTAACATCGACCTGCAAAAAATTGAAGTAGTTCGTGGTCCTGGTTCTGCCCTATATGGTCCTGGTGTAACGCAAGGGGTGGTTCACTTTATCACCAAAAATCCTATTGATTTCCCAGGTACATCTGTAGAAGCTGTTGGAGGTTCATTGAGTACTTATGGTCTGAATGTCCGCCATGCAGGTAAAGCTGAAAACAATAAATTTGGGTACAAAATCAACGCTCGCTACCAAAGAGGAGATGAATTTACATTGGATCCAAATGATCCAGAAGATGCTGCCGTTATTTCAAACTTCACGACAACAGGTGTTTTTCAGCCAGGTATAAATGAACTTGGGGTTGTAGATCCTACTCTTCCTCCTATACAATTACTGACTTTTGATGAATTGGATGATGACAATGATGGAAATCCTATTCAGTCAGACTGGAACAATACATCTGTCAATGCAACCTTGGAGTTCCGCCCGAAAGACAACTTAAGCATTTTTCTTTCAGGTGGTTACAACGAAGCAACTGCTATATTCAACAATGAACAAGGAGAAGGTTTGGCACAGAGTGCCGAAGTTTGGACACAAGCAAGAGTTCAAGCAGGTGGATTGTTTGCACAGCTTTTCTTTGTAGATAATAATGGAGGAACAAAAAAGAAACCTTCTTTTCTTTATAGAACAGGTAATCGTGCTCCAGTAGCAAGAACGCAATTGGAAGGTCAAGTACAGTACAATTTTGACACACCAAGTTTGTTGGATGGTAACTGGACAGTTGGTTTAGACTATCGTTTTTCGGGTCAAGATACAGAGAATTTGGTATATGGTAGAAATGAAGACGATGATGATTTCTCTGTAATTGGAGGATACCTTCAAGGGAAATTCAAATTGGCAGACAAATTGGATTTGGTTTTGGCAGGTCGCTATGATCGTTTTAATTTCATTGACGAAGGTGCATTTGTACCAAGAGCTGCAATGGTTTATAAAATCAATTCTGCTCACACTTTGAGAGCTTCTTACAACAAAGCAAGTTTCACGGTTTCCAACCTGCAGTTGAACATCGACTTCCCATTGAGTACCGTTATCCCTGGTTCATTCGATGTATGGTTGTACGGAAACAAAACCACACAAACTTTTGGCGACAGCCCTATGATTTCTTGGTTCAATGGCTTGATTCCTGATGTACCTGTTGGAACTCCAGGTTTGCCTTTAGCCGTTCCTCACCAGTTGGTGAATACTGATGTAGTAGCAGGTGTTTCTGCTGCTTTAAGTGCAGACCCAGCAACAGCAGCACTTGTTCCTATTGTTGCAGGAGTTTTGAATGGCGTAAACCCTTTAGCTTTGGGTACTACGGGTTCATTAGGTCAGAGCTACAATATTTTTGATGGTTCTCCATTGGCTCCTATTGATGCGCCTGTTGCTAAAGTCGGAACAACTACGACATTGGAATTGGGCTACAAAGGTTTAGTTGCCAATAAAGTAGGTGTTACTTTCGATTTGTATCATATTACAACTAGAAACAATGATCAGTTTACAGCTATTTCTCCCGCTTATACTTTTAGTGGTTTAGATGAACTGCCTGGTGATTTGGGAACAAGTGTGTCCTCCGCAATTGCGACTCCTCTTATAGATGCACTGGTAGGGGCAGGTTTACCACAAGCACAAGCAGAAGGAACTGCTGCTCAATTGCTTCCATTGATTGCAGAAGCGTACACAGGCGCAGGTGACTTGGCTATCAATACACCAGATGAAGCTTTTGGTAATGCTTCATTGGCACAAGTATTTGCAGCTTTACCTTTCCACGCTACTGTTCAAACAGAGCAGGTTCCACAAGATGGAATTACACACTTAGCAGCAGGATACCGTATTTTTGACAAAAGAGATTTCTTAGGAGCTGATTTAGGTTTGGAATACTACTTCAACCAAGATTTGTCTGCTTTCTTCAACTATTCTTGGGTAAGTGATATAGAATTTATGCAGAATGTTGTGGGTGTTGAAGGTGCTTCTTTACCAACTTACTTGAACATTCCTAAAAATAAATTCCGTATGGGTATGAATTATACACCAGAGTCAGGTATTAGAGGAAATATTTCTTTCCAACATGATGATTCTTACTTCTCTGCTTCTGGTGAATTTGCAGGAGTTACTGATGAAAGAAACTTGATTGATGCAGCAATAGGATACAAATTTGAAAACGGTTTGGCGATTGACTTATCAGCAACCAACCTTCTCAACAATGAGTATCGTTACTTGCCAAATATGCCAAAAATTGGAGGAAGATACTTAGGTAAAGTGACTTATACTTTTGGTAATAAATAATTTAGTGATTGCTTAATCACTGATTTGTGTTTTTTTTTTATAAAAACTGCAAAATTCACTTACCAACTTCAATAATTACTAAGTACCGTGGAACAGAAATAATTTGACATTGTGCCAAAACTGGCGCAACATCCCCCT
>JBMYXW010000069.1:0-9517 GCA_049608825.1 Chitinophagales bacterium | reverse complement strand
AGTGGGGTCAGAAACCATATCCATACGCTATGCGGATTGCGACCAAAAAATAAGAAAACTAAGATCATAATTATCGTGTCAGAAACCATATCCATACGCTATGCGGATTAAAACAGCCCCATCTTTCTATCAGAAGGATGGGGCTGTTTTTATTTGGAGGGAAAAGGCTTTGAGTATCGCAGCCCGATGTAGAGACGTTTTACCAAAACGTCTCCAAACCTTGAAGCGGAGAAAAGGGCAACAAGAATTTTGGGATTCGGAGGAATTTTGTTGGGTTTGAAGTGGGGAAGGAATATGTAGTTCATTTAGTTCAACCGTTGCCAAAGTTTTCAACTGTTGGCAAGGTGTCTCTAGGCTAGCAGAAAACTCGCCAACGTCCGCAGGACTTGTCGACGTTTGGAGCGGAAGAGGTAGGGGAACAAGAATTTTGGGATTCGGAGGAATTTTGTTGGGTTTGAAGTGGGGAGAGGGATATGGAGTCCATTTCAACCCAACCGTTGCCAAAGTTTTCAACTGTTGGCAAGGTGTCCCTAGGCTAGCAGAAAACTCGCCAACGTCCGCAGGACTTGTCGATGTTTACAACGAAAAAACGACCACAAAACCCAAATTTTGCAGTCGCTTTTTTTGAAAAATCAATATCTAAATGGCTCAATAACGGTGGGTTTCGATACCCACCACTATTTCGATACCCACCATTATTGAGCCGTTTTTACCACACCAAGGTCACATTCCCTCTCTCCAAAACCTCCTTATCACTGCCATTCTCATCCTGGTACCTCACCAACACATAATAAGCATACACGCCCATATCTTGCAGTTCCGTACCCACCATGCCATTCCACCGACCATTCACATCCGCAGAAGAAAACACCATTTTGCCCCAGCGATTGTATATTTGACATTCAAAAGAAGTCACAGGAAGATTCGTTGTCACCCTCCAAAAATCATTCACACCATCACCATCAGGAGAAAACGCATTCGGAATCGCCAAGCCCAGTGCTTTAGGTTCTTGACACACTTCAATGACCACTTCCACATTATCCGAAGCCATCGCACAAGAAGTATTTTCGCTGAATACCTGCAAAGTATAAACCCCCGATTGACTCACCTCCAAAGTAGGAGTCGTTGCGCCATTTTCCAACCACAAATACGAAAAAGCATCCGTTGTAGTCGCTTCTAACACAATACTTTCATTCTCACAAATCGTCAAGTCTTCTCCCAAGTCCACCGTAGGCAATACCGCATACCGAACCTCAATACTACCCGTCAATAGACAATCATCCAAGACCGTTTCAACGCTGTAAACACCCACCTCTGTCACCTCAAAAGTAGCCTCCGTCGAACCATCCTGCCACAAATAAGTATCCGCCAAAGGAGGAGAAAGCAGCAGAGTCTGCCCTGCACAAAGCACTGTATCCACAGCCCCCAAATCAATCGTTGGGCTGTCTTCCAGCGTCACATCTACCTCATCACTCACACTACATTCCCCTATCGTCACCGTCACCGCATATACGCCCGATTCATTCAGTTCAAAAGTCGGATTGGTCGAGCCATCTTGCCATTCATAAGTTGTGCTACCATCCGCTTGTGTCGCATTCAAAGTGACCGACAAACCACCACAAAGAACAATCGTTCCTCCCAAATCCACTTCGGGTTGTGGTGAGTACATCACTTCAATACTGCCTGTCAGTGTACATTCCCCTGCAATCGTTGCCGTTACAGAGTAGATACCCGCCTGCGAGACTTCAAAAGTAGGATTCGTTGAAGCATCTTGCCATTCATAAGTCGCATTCGGAGTCGTTGCATCCAAAGTCAGTGTTTCCCCTTCACAAAGCGTCACATCTTCGCCCAAATCCACAATTGGAACAGGGTTCACCACCACTTCAATTTCATCCGTAGCCGCACAATCTCCATTCGTAGCTGTCACCGTATAAATGCCCGATAGATTCACTTCAATATCCGCCGTAGTCTCGTTTGTACTCCAAAAATAGGTATCTGCCAAAGGCGCACTCAAAGTCACATTTTCGCCCTCACAAACCGAAACATCTGCGCCCAAATTCACCACAGGAGCAGCATTGACCACTGCTAAAACTTCATCCGTAGCACTGCAATTTCCGACCGAAACCGTCACCAAATACGTACCCGATTGCGTGACATTGAAGGTTGGATTGGTCGAAGCGTCTTGCCATTCATAAGTTGCCCCTGCAAAAGTCGCATCCAAAACCGCATTTTCACCCTCACAAAATTCCAAATCTTCGCCCAAATCCACTGTAGGCTGTGGGGCATAATCCACTTCAATGCTACCCAACAACACACAACCACCTGCAATCGTGACCGTTACCGAATACGAACCTGCCACCGTCACTTCAAAAGTTGGATTGGTCGAAGCATCTTGCCATTCGTAAGTTGCGTTTGGAGTAGTCGCATCCAAAGTCAGCGTTTCCCCTTCACAAAGTGTCACATCTTCGCCCAAATCTACTGTAGGAGCATTGTCAAAATTAACAACGATTTCGTCCGAACTGCTACAAGCATTCGCTGTCACTGTCACCGCATAAGTCCCTGCCGCAGCCACCTCAAAGGTTGGATTGGTCGAACCATCTTGCCATTGGTAAGTCGCTCCCGCAAAAGTGGCATCCAACGTCCTCGTTTCACCAGTACAAAGTGTCACATCAGGACCCAAACCCACCGTTGGAATTGGATTCACAATGACTTCAATTTCATCCGTTCCACTGCAATTTCCATTCGTAGCCGTCACCGTATAAATACCCGATTGATTGACCTCAATACTTGCCGATGTTTCGTTGGTACTCCAAATATAGGCATCTGATAGGGGAGCGGTCAAAGTCGTCGTTTCTCCTTCGCAAATGGCCACATCCACGCCCAAATCTACGACAGGCAAAGCATTGACCGTTGCCAAAACTTCGTCTGTCGCACTGCAATTGTCCACCGAAACCGTCACTGAGTAGTTGCCCGATTGCGTGACATTGAAGGTTGGATTCGTTGAGCCATCTTGCCATTCGTAAGTTGCCCCTGCAAAATTCGCATCCAAAACCGCATTTTCGCCTTCGCAAAATTCCAAATCTTCACCTAAATCTACTGTTGGCTGTGGAGAATAATCCACTTCAATACTGCCCAAGAATACACAGCCTGCAACCGTAATCGTTACGGAATACGAACCTGCCACTGTCACTTCAAAAGTCGGATTGGTCGAAGCGTCTTGCCATTGGTATGTTGCATTTGAAGTGGTCGCATCCAAAGTGAGCGTTTCACCTTCACAAAGCGTCACATCTTCGCCCAAATCGATGGTACCTGAATTGCCAAAATCAACGACGATTTCGTCCGAATTGCTACAACCATTCGCTGTCACCGTCACCGAATAAGTTCCTGCTACCGTCACCTCAAAAGTTGGATTGGTCGAAGCATCTTGCCATTGGTATGTTGCCCCTGCAAAAGTCGCATCCAAAGTGAGCGTTTCACCTTCACAAAGCGTCACATCTCCACCGAAGCTGACAGTTGGACGAGGGTTTACAGTTACTTCGATTTCATCTGTATTCGTACAGCCATTTTCGGTAATTGTCACCGTATAAACGCCTGATTGATTCACGTCAATACTGGATGTTGTTTCGTTGGTACTCCAAATATAGGAATCTGCTGTTGGTGCGGTCAAAGTGGCGTTTTCGCCTTCGCAAATGTCGACATCTGCACCCAAGTCGATTGCAGGAGGAGTAGCAATCGCTACTTCAATTTCATCCGTTGCGCTGCAATTATTCACCGTCACAATCACCGAGTAAGTACCTGCCACGGTTACGTCAAAAGTTGGATTGGTCGAGCCATCTTGCCATTCGTAAGTTGCGCCAGCCGTTGTCGCATCCAACGTGACACCTTCACCTCCACAAATCGAAACATCTTCGCCCAAGTCCACCGTTGGGTTGGGTGAATAAGTAGCTTCAATGCTTCCCGTCAATAAACAACCGCCTGTATTGACTGTCACCGAATAAATACCTGCCGCAGTGACTTCAAAGGTTGGATTGGTCGAACCGTCTTGCCATTCGTAGGTTGCGCCATCCGTTGTCGCATCCAAAGTGAAAGCTTCGCCTTCGCACAATTCCAAGTCGTTGCCCAAGCCAATCGTTCCTGCCGCATCCACATTGACGGTGATTTCGTCAGAACTTACACAATCGTCAGCCGTCACAATCACCGAAAAAGTACCTGCTGCATTCACTTCAAAAGTCGCATCGGTCGAGCCGTCTTGCCATTCGTAACTGATATTGGAGAAAGAAGCCGTATTGGAGGGAGTCGCATCCAATGTGGTGCTTTGTCCTTCACAAAGGGTCAAATCCTGCCCCAAATCTACCACAGGTAGTTCTGTAACAGTCACATTAATTTCATCCATTGCAGTACATCCATTTGCAGTCACCATCACTTCATAAACTCCCGAAGCACTCACTTCAAAAGTAGGGTCAGTCGAGCCATCTTGCCATTGGTATGTTGCGCCAGCAGTCGTAGCATCCAAAGTCGTAGTTTCACCTTCACAAATCGTTTGGTCTTCGCCCAAATCCACAAGAGGCAAGGCTTGGTAATCAATGCTGATACTGCCCTCCAAAATACAAGAATTGAGCGTTACCGTCACCGAATATTCGCCTGCTTCCGAAACGGTAAAAGTTGGATTGGTCGAGCCGTCTTGCCATTCGTAAGTCGCACCCGTCAAAGTCGCATCCAACTCCAATGTTTCGCCTTCGCAAAGTGTTTGGTCTGCTCCCAAATCAATCGAAGGAAGCGTATCAAAATTGATGACGACCTCATCCATTGAAGTACAACCATCGGCAGTTACTGTTACTGCAAAAGTTCCGCCTGTTGAGACATTGAAGGTAGGATTGGTTGAGCCATCTTGCCATTCGTAGGTAATCGTTCCAAAATCCCCTGCATTTGAAGGAGTCGCATCCAAAATTGTGCTTTCGTTTTCGCAAAGCGTCAAATCTTCGCCCAAGCTGATGTTGGGCAGAGGATTGAAGTCAACTGCTATTTCATCTGAACTACTGCAATTGTCAATGGTTATGGCTACGCTATATGTGCCTGCTTCTGTTACTTCAAAAGTAGCATTGGTCGAACCATCTTGCCACAAATAGCTGTCTGCCGTTGGAGCAGTCAAAGTGGTCGTTTCGCTTTCGCAAATCGTCAAGTCTTCGCCCAAATCAATGGTAGGCAATGGATTGTAGAATACTTCAATTGTTCCTACACCACTGCAATTGTCGGTCGTTGCTGTGACGCTGTAAATACCTGCTCCTGTTACTTCAAAAGTAGCATCGGTCGAGCCATCTTGCCACAAATAGGTATCAGAGATTGGAGCAGTCAGAATAGCGGACTGACCTTCACAAAGGGTGATGTCTTCGCCCAAGTCAATAGTAGGGTTGTCATTGAAGCTGACTTCGATTTCGTCCGAACTGCTGCAATTGTTGGTCGTTACTGTTACAGCGTAAGTGCCTGCTGCAAGGACTTCAAAAGTAGAGTTGGTCGAGCCATCTTGCCATTCATAGGAGTCGGCTGTTGGAGCCGTTAAAGTTGTTGTTTGCCCTTCGCAGAGGGTAATATCTTCTCCCAAATCCACTACTGGTAGCGGATTAACCGTCACAAAAATGGCATCCGTACTGGTACAGTTGTTTGTGGTAATGGCTACTGAATAGTTTCCCGTTTGGGTGACATCGAAAGTTGGATTGGTGGAGGCATCTTGCCATATATAAGAATCGGCAGCAGGAGCAGTAATGGTGTAGGTTTCACCTTCGCAAATCTCTACATCTGGCCCTAAATCAATGGTAGGAAGTGGCGTGTAGCCAATCGTTATTTCATCAGAAGCTGAACAATTATTAGTGGTGACTGTGACTGTGTAAGTGCCACCAGGAAAAGTGACATTGTAGGCCGCATTAGTAGAGCCATCTTGCCATAGATAAGAATCTGAGGGAGGAGCATTTAGAGTAAAAGGAATCGTGCCACATTGTGTGAAATCTGGACCTAAATTAACGGTAGGATTTGGATTGTAGTTGATGGTGATTTCATCGGTAGCTGTACAACCTTGGTCGGTAACAGTCACTGTATAAGTCCCTGCCACAGTGACATCAAAAGTTGGGTTGGTGGAGGCATCTTGCCATTCATAAGTTGGCGAAACCGCATTGGAAGGAACACCTGATAGTGTGGTGTTTTCTCCATCACAAAGCGTTTGGTCTGCGCCCAAGTCGACAATTGGTAAATCATTGTAAGTAATGGTTATTTGGTCGGTTTGACTGCAATTCAAGTCCGTAACTGTGACGGTGTAAGTGCCTGTTGCAGTGGCATCAAAAGTTGGATTGGTTGAGCCATCTTGCCAAATATAAGTTGGAGCTGTGCCACCTGTTGGAACTGCGTCTAAGGTGACCGTTTCTCCTACACATGGGCTGGTGTCGCCTGTTATATTCACAACGGGAAGGGGATTGTAGAGGATGGTGATTTCGTCGGTTAGGCTGCATCCTTGGTCTGTTACTGTGACAGTATAAGTGGCTTCTGCATTGACCAACAAAGTGGGATTGGTCGAATTGTCTGACCATACAAAAGTTGGGGCAACTGTACCTACAGGAGTGGGGTCTAGGGTGATGTCGTCTCCTACACAAAGAACCTGATTTAAGCCTAAGTCGATAGAAATATTAGGAGCTATTACTTCAATAGTTGCGGTACCACTACAATTGTTGAGATTGGTGACGGTCACGGTATAGATTTCTGCTGCTGTCACATCAATACTAGGCGTTGTGGCATTATTAGACCATATATAGGTGCCATCTGTAATGGTTGCGTCTAAAGTAACCGAAGCGTCTGTGGGGCATTTGAGGGCTTGATTGCCCAAAGGAATCGTTGGTTCGGGACTTACGGTTACCAACATTTCATCGGTGACCGTTGCTCCACAGTTATTTGTGATGGTAAGAGTATAGATAGTATTGAGGTTGGGGGAGGCAGTTGGGTTAGAAATAGTAGGATCGTCTAATCCTGTAATGGGACTCCAACTGTAGGTGAAAGAGTCTTCATCTTCTAGCCCAATTAGAACGGATTCTCCGCTACAAATAGTTTTGTCTTCTAGCTCGAATTGGTCGAAAAAATTGGTATAAAGAATGCAAACCTCGTGTCTATTGTTTTGTCCTCCTGTGCTGGCTGTAAAACCCCAATACACATCGGGATCTCCTCCAAAAATGCTGGCAACAATGTCATTAGTATAGTTGATAACCTCTACACAGTCAAGTAAAACAATCAGATTGTTGGTTGTGGCATTCCAAGTAATCCGTACATCGTGGTATTGGATGTCTTCGATGTTGGCAACGGTGGTGTACTCCCCAACTACGTGAGTAGAAGAACCATTGGTCAATACTGCAACGTGATCGTCAGGAGGGTCATTGAGAAGACCTTCTGAGGGGCTGTTGTTTTGGTAAGTATCAAACTCGACAATGACCGAAGGGCTAATTGTTTCGTAACCCATTCCTCCTCCTCCTACCCCCAAAGCAGTGTTGCCTTGTGATTGCAATACGAAAGACATTCCATCTGCTCCATCTTTTACTCCAAAAAGCATTTCCATTTGGAGGTCGAAGGATTGATCTAAGTCAATCTCATTTGTACTAAAGATGGAGCTTAATTGCCAATTGAAGGTGTCTGTCAGACGATAACAGTCACCCCCTACATCGATTGTATTTCCATTTAGTTGAAACTGTCCGAAAGTAGATGAGAAGGGGGCAAAAATGGTTATGAGTAGAGCGATTGCAGCCAATCGGAATTTATTGGAGTGACTGGTGATGGATGAATATTGTTGGGTGCTTGGATAGCTTGATTTATTAGCTGTCTTTTTTTTCATGTTGCTGTTGTTGTTAACTAATACCGTTTATGGTCAAGAAATAGAAAAACTAATTGAAGATTGGATATAAATATAAAATGAACACATAATATAAAACCCTCTTTTCAGGTCGAAAAGAGGGTTTTGTAATAAAAGTTACTTGCTGAGATTACAATAAGATGGGTTAAGTCTTATACTGTGTTGTAAACTCTATAAGTTGTGTTTGAAAAGTTTGAATTTTTATTGAAGAACAGGGGTTTAATCCTGTTCTGCAATAAAATATACATTGATATTAATTAGTGTGTTAATATCAATTTGATGTGTTTTGTCTCACCAGAAGCAGTGGTCAAAGCAGCAATATAGGTTCCTGTAGGTAAGTCATTGCCAAACTGGAATTGATAATTGGTTTCTGCTTTTGCAGTGTCATTGAAGAGGCTTGCTACCTGCTTTCCTGTAATGTCGTAAACATTCAAGCTTACTTGTTCTTCGTTGGTTAAATTGAAGGAAATAAAAGTTTGTTGGCTGAATGGGTTCGGACTTGCTTGGAATACTGCATCGTCAAGGAAAGCAGTTTTTCCGCCTCTACCACGACCTCTATTTCTAACACCTCCACGAGGTACATTGAATGTCATTTGTTCTGTGTTCCCCAAACAGTCGGTTACAGTAAGTGTGTAAAGACCGTGAGCAGAAAGACCTGTCAAATCCTCGGTGGTAGCTGTAAATCCTAAAGGCCCAGTCCAAGCATAGGTGAGTGGCTCACAACCCCCTGTTATAGTTACATCAATAGAACCTGTAGCAGCTGGTGGTCGTACTCGTGTAAGTCCTTCAAGAATAATCTCAAGTGGAGCGATACAATCTATCGACAATTCATAAATATCTTGACTTCCATTCCATCCACTTACATAAATGTAATAATCAGTTCCTAAAGTTGAATTGAACGCAAATTCGGACTGGAAGTTAAAGGTATTTATATCTTCATTGCCACCTACACATGTCAGATTATCACAATCTCCAGAATATACCTGAATATTGGTATCTAAAAAAGTTCCAGCATTGTCTGTGGACAATTCTACATCTCCTCCAATACCTTCAAATACATACCAAGCTCCTTCAGCAGGAGCCGAAACTCCACCACAATTAGCAGGCAAGTCATCGGCTGTATTGTTGTTGTTATCACCTGACACTACGTCACCACATTGAATTTCAAGGGCATTGATGCAAAAATCTCCACAAGGGCCACATTCCACATTTGTGCCACCACAATCTACTCCCTCTTCATCTCCATTTTGAATGCCATCATTACAGGTCATACAACTTCCATCATCTGTAATTACATTTGGATTGAAATTGTGAGCAGTAGGATCTGTACAACCAAAACAAGGTACACAATTTTCATTTGAGCCACCACAGTCAATTCCTTCTTCGTCTCCGTTTTGAACTCCGTCATCACAAGTTTCACATTCACTACCATTGTACTCCGTTCCAAAGTCGAAGAAAATAACTACTCTATCATAGGTATTGGCAACGTTGAAGGCAGGGTCATTGCTGAAATCGTATTCCAATGTCTCCCATTGCATAGAAGTTGTGGTGTTTACGGATACCTCTGTAGTTGGACCTCCAGCAGTATTTTCCAATTTCAATAATACTGGAATGTTTGCTAATGGTGACCACACTCGC
>JBMYXW010000068.1:0-9529 GCA_049608825.1 Chitinophagales bacterium | reverse complement strand
AAAACCACCCATTTTGGAACAAGTGAAATCAATTGCTTCAATGTTCTTTTTATGTTCATAAAGAAGGACACAGTCTTGAGAAAAAGAAGCATGAGAAAATATTGAATAAAAATGCCTAAAACTGTATTATAGTCATAATAAAAACCTTAAACACTGGTATTCAAAAAACAAAACATTAAAACACATCTATTTTTAAGCCTTATCTCGACTAATTACACCCCTTAATCCTCACAAACACAGCATAAAAAAGGAATTAAAAGTTCTTTTTACTCGGAGAAATCTTTGCGATATTTACATTATCAAACAACAACAAAAACTGATTGATTAATAAACAAATAAAGTGTTCCCATTAGTTAAATTCCCAATACCCTCAAGTAATGCGTAATCTTGGGGGTTTTTTTATGCCTTCTTCTCATTGATAAGCCTTCAAATCTGGACATTCTTCAAGAATCTGCTCAAAAAATCGGGTGTCTCCGTATTCATTCTTCAAAATCTTGGCATAAGTTGGGTCTTTATCAATTCCTCCATGTATGCTTGCTTGCGGATTTTCTTGACAATATTTAATCAAATAAGCCGACTTTGCCCCCAATTCTCGATTACTGTCTTTTGCATTTTCCAAAGCTTTTTTGTAGAAGTATATGGCAGTTCTGTTCCCTCCATATTGACTCACAAAATTATCCACACTTTTTTGAAGCTCATCCGTCAGTGAAGGTATATTGAAAGGGTAAGTTCCAACACCGTATTCTCCCAATACAGGATGCTGAAATTCTCGCAATGTCCAAATCAAATCTCCCTGCCACAAATTTCCTGAATAGCCCCAAAAAGGCGTATTCGCAAAACCATTGCCCAATTTGAAGTGCGATTCTGCGGGCATTTCTTTTGCAGATTGAAGCAAATCAACCACTTTTTGAGCAAATTCCATTTTATTGCAGCGCTCAGTTGTAGCATATTTATTGATAGTATTTTTATCAAAACTACACTTAATAGTATTGTACTGCAATCCAAACCATGTTTCTTTCTTTTCTGATTTTTCCCAATAATCGGGGCTAATTTGTTGGTATTGCTTCAATGCGGTTTCAAATTGTTGTTCACGCATCAATTTGGTCGCCATGACATCCAATATAAAATTTTCGGTGAGTAAGCTATCTTGAAAAAGGTGGGCTTCAAAGGGCGTTTTATTGGCTTTAGCTGCCAGTTGTTGCAGTGTTTTCAAATCAGATTGTGAAGCGTGAAAATCCATCAAAATACGGGCTGCGTCTTTTTCTTTGGCTTGATTGAAGCACAAGAAAGATTTCACAATGTCTCCTTGAGTCAAGTAATGCTGTCCGAGGTGCATGAGCGTTCGGCTATACACATTGAAGTTTTCATAAGCCTGTTTGGGTTGTGGCAAATCTTTGATAGCATCGTAAAAACTGTTTTCCAAGCCTTCATTCATCCTACCTCCTTTAGCCAAATCTGCCAGTGCATACACTAACAAAGCCTGTTGTTTTATCTTTTCAGTTGCACCCACTTTCCCCACTGCTTCCAAAGTCGTTTGAGCTTCGTCATAATCTTGAAGCATATAAGCGAGGTAAGCCGAAACCGTTCCCCAAAGTGGCGCACTGTACAGGTTTCCTGCGATTCGGGCTGTATCTACAAATGCTTTCAACTCTTGAATATAAGCGGTATTTTCAATGGTGGGATTCAGTGAAAATTGTCCATCTTCACCACCACTTGTAGTATCACTACCAAACCAAGATTGAATGGTCTGCCATAAATTTTTGAAAAAATCTTGAATACTTTCCCAAACGGAGGCATTAGAAGTTTGGTTATTTGTGGGGAAATAGGCTTTTTCGGTATCCGCATTCTCGCCTTCTATCAACACAGGTTTGGTCATTGCAGGTGACAGCATCAGTTCTTCTATTTTATTGACCTCTCTGACCAACATCGCCTCCAAAAACTCAGATTCAGACAAATCTTTGTACATTTCTTGCAGCACTTCCAAATCCAACTGCTTGTTTTTCAACCCTCGCATCATCCACAAAATAGAAGCTGCACCAGGCCTTCGAGAGGCTATCTTCAATGTTTGTTGCCAATCCTGTTCTCCTGTATATTCAAAATTTTGAATAGCGACCTGTTTCATATCTGGGCTTTCCAAAAAGACTCTTGAAAAACCATACATAGCAGGTGCATTGTCTCCCATGCGTTTGTGTGCGCCAGACCTGAGTGCCATCGTCCAATAACGAATCACGCTTTGATTGATCAATTCTTTGTCTTCAGAATCTCTACCTATGATTCCTGCGGCATATTTGGTATATAGTTCTATTGCTTTTTCGTATCGCCCTGTATAATGCGCCAATCGAATCGCTTGATAAGAATACCTAAGCTTGATAAACGGAGTTCTGCAATTTTGAAGTTTGATGAGGACTGTATTGATCAAATTATCTACCTTACTAGGGTCTGCTTCGGTATCGTCCCATGGGTCATAAACTACATAAGGCTCACACCTTTTGGCGATGACCAAATAATTAATGAAATCAATATCTTTGGTTTTGTAGAGGTATTGAAGAAGTGCATTGTTTTTCCATTCTGCGGCTGCAATGTTGTAGGCTTTGCCATAGGCAATTTGCTTGTATAATTTTTGGAGCAAAAGCGTATCAGCCTTATAAACAACAGCAGCTATGTCCTCTACATTGGGAATGCCTTTGAAATACCGTTGCCAATCTTCCACATTGTAGCGGTTCTTTTGTGCCAAAGTAGCATCCCACATAAGCTGTTCTTGGTGTCGTGCAGCCTCCCAAAAAAATGTGTTATAGAGTGGGTCTTCAAATAAGTCTGCACTGAAAAAAGAAACTCGGTTTTCGTAAGGGTCTGCTATGGGACCACAAGCAAATAAGGAGCTTGTAGTGCAAGTGTTGAATAGAAGAATATAAAATAGCAGTCTTAAATGAGGTAATAATTTCATCGATAGGATTGGTTGGTTAGAATTTATCCAAAAATATCAACAATATTCCGCTTATTTCAATTTTCGTTTGAGTTTCTTATCCATTCACAATTCACAATTCACAATTCAAAATGGTGCAAGTACTTATTACTCCCTCACTTTCACCCCATTCTTGACAAAATACTTTGCATGGTTCTTGGTGATAATCCAGCCCGTTTTCATTTTCTTGACCTTCGTACTCTCTGTATAACGAACAAAATTATTTGCCTTCAATTCTTCATACAGCGTTTCGGAATCTGTTATTTCTTGGTTTTGAAACTCCACATTCACCAAACCCAAAGATTCGATTTCGTGACCGTCACTGCCCAATGTAAATTTCTTGCCCAATTGGTCTTTGAGCTTCAAAGCTCTTTTGTTTTGAGCACGAGACAAACTCCCATTGAAGATTTCGATGGCATCAATGTTTCTGAAGAGATAGCCCAACATGGGATTGTTTTTGTGCTTGTCCACTGACTTTTTTTTGAAGGCATAAGGATGTGCCAAAGAAACAAAGCTATCAAACTCATTTGCCGCCTCCAATATCGCTTCTGCTGAATTTCTCAACTTAACCATAAATCTCTTTACTCTAAAAGGCTCAATTTGCTCTTTGTAAAAAGTCTCCAAATCTTTAGGTTTTTTGAAGTAAATCAAGAACTCAACTCCCTCCTTCGTTCCCGCTTCAATGGCAGGCACAGTCACAATATTGTTTCGCTCCAAGAGCTTCAAAGAACCTCTGATTTCATTGTGATCGGTCAATATTACCCCTATGTTTTCTCGCAAACACCTTTCTTCAAGGTCTTGAATAGAAGCCATTCCATCAGAATAATTGGAATGAAAATGTAAATCGTATTTTGTCAGCATGATTGTCTTTTAATATTTAAAATGATTTTTTGGCTTCAATGTTTAAATTCGTATCATAGAAACTATGAATAAGAAAAAAGAGTAAATTTGTGAAATAACTATTCATTCAAACTTCAATGACAATTCTGATGAAACAATGACAATTCCAAATACTAAAATTATTTTTTCAGGCTTACTAATCCTTTTTTCACTCTTCGCCCTCTCCTCCTGCAATAAACAAAAAGACACAGGTCAATCCATCTACTTCAATGGCAACATCTTAACGATGGAAGACGACCAACGACAAGTAGATGCCGTACTGGTCAAGTCAGGAAAAATTGTAGGAATCGGCAATGCGGATTCTATCCAAAAGTGGCAAGAAGAAAGCGTGAAAATGGTGGATTTGCAGGGCAAGACAATGTTGCCAGGATTCATTGATGCACACAGTCATTTCGCCATTGCGTCCAGCATGATGCAGCAAGCCAATGTTTCTTCACCACCTGCTGGCGAGGTTCAAAACATTGCAGAAATGGTGGAAACGCTGAAAAAACACAAAGAAAAAAACAAAACTCCTGATGGAGAATGGATAGTCGGCTGGGGCTACGACCCCGATTTATTAGCCGAAAAACGCCATCCCAACAAATTGGATTTGGATGCAACCTTTCCGAATCACCCCGTTTTCCTGCTCCACGTTTCGGCACACATGGTTGTATTGAACTCCAAGGCATTGGATATGTTGGGTATTACCGACACCACCAAAGCCCCTAAAGGTGGAGTGATTGTCAGACTTCCCGATTCACAAGAACCCAGTGGTTTATTGCAGGAAAAAATGGTAGAACAAGTCATCAAAGTATTGCCAAGACCTTCAGCAAGCCAATCTTTGAAGCTTTTGGAGGAAGCACAAGACTTTTATGCAAGTCGTGGAATCACCACCGCACAAGATGGATTGACGGATTTACCGATTTTCAAGGCATTGGAGAAAGCGGCAATGTTGGGCTATTTTACGATAGATTTGGAAGTCTTGGGCAATTACCGACAAGCAGATGAATGGTTGGAGGACTACAAAGACAAGTTTGGAAAAAACTACAAAGGTTTGCGTTTGGCGGGTATCAAAATCGTGGGTGACGGTTCACCACAAGGTAAAACCGCTTTTTTCAGTAAACCTTATTTAACCCACGTTCCAGGCTGCGCTCATACTTGTCGAGGTGTACCGACTGTCACTGAAACTGAACTCGACCACATTCTCGAAAATGCTTACCGAGATGATATTCAGATTTATATGCACGCCAATGGCGATAGTTCGATTGATATGCTTTTGGATGCTCACGAAGCGGCAATTGGAAAGATTAAAAGAAAGACGGACGATTTGCGGACGGTGGTGATTCACTCCCAATTTGTGCGCCCTGACCAATTACAGAAGTACAAACAATACGGTTTTATTCCTGCTTATTTCACCAATCACGCTTTCTTTTGGGGTGATGTGCATTTGGAAAACTTGGGTGAAGAACGGGCTTCTTTTTTGAGTCCCATGAAAACTTCAATGGATATGGGAATTGTCTGTACGAACCACACCGATTTCATTGTCACACCTTTGAATCAATTGTTTTTGACTTGGACAGCCGTAAATCGAACAACTCGAAGTGGTATAGTTTTGGGTGAAGCAGAACGATTGAGCCCGTGGGAAGCCTTGAAGTGCATCACCATCAATTCTGCTTTTCAGCACAAAACCGAAAAAATCAAGGGTTCGATTGCGGTGGGTAAATTGGCAGATTTTGTGGTTTTGAGCGACAATCCATTGACGATTGACCCTATGAAAATCAAGGACATTGAAGTATTGCAGACCATTAAAGAGGGAATTGTCATTTTTTCTGCTGATTCAGCTACGAATGAGTAATAAACCACAAATGGTGAATACCTTTGCAGGCTCAAAAAATAAAAGGTTATTTGACAATTTTTGTGGAGATTATAAAGACTACGGTAGTTTGCTAAACTACCGTAGTCTCATTTCACAAATTTTGTCAGAGAATCAAAATAAACGAATCTCTGCAATGCTTCATTTTTACTTCAAAAAATCACTGACAAACACCACCTGTTTGTCCTCTATACTTCGCTGTTTCTTCCTGCTCTTCTTGTCATTTGGACTTCAATCCGTATCTGCAAAAGGTCCCGTTCTATCGACCAAAAAACTGCAATCCCCTCCTCCACGCATCATCCGAACCTGCTGTTCTTTTGGAGTAAAAGTTAGTTTGTTTCGTCTTCCCATCAAAATCACCGAAATAACGAGTGTCGAAAAAATCGGACTTCACCAATACATGGGCAACGCCAAAGAAAAAAACGGCATCGTTTACACACATAAAGGCGGATTCATTGACTTGGGGCATGTGCGAGATCAAGCAGATTGGACGGCTTATCTCTATACCCAAATTTTGCAGCATCAATCGACAGGTGAATGGACTCAAAAAATTGGTTATGAGGGAGGTACTAAAGAATTAAAGATTCAGATAAGTCAAGATTTGACAGAAGAAGACATTGTACAATTGGCGGGAAAAATCGCCTATGATTTGTCTGTGTGGCACGAAATTTCGACTTGGTTTGGAGCATCTACCATTCCACTTGTGCCAGAACGCTATTCGAGTTTTTCGGTAGAAGATGCCTATTCCAACCTTTTGGGCGCAAGATTGGGTATGAAAGCTCTTAAAAGTGATTTGCCATACCCAGAAGCCATGACCCAACTGATTGCCCAAACATTGGAGGAATTGGAGGCAGTCGAAACAACTGAAGAAACGGAAGCAGCAATGGAAGTGGTTCGGGAAATATGGTGGAGTGGAAAAAAGGCTTTACCGAATCGAAATGTGTTGATAGCAAGAGAACTGAATGTTTATCCAAGGGTCTATCCTTGGTTGATTCCACAACAAAATACATTGGTTGAAGGACGTTTGTTGAGCGTTCCACAAACGAATCACTTGGGTAAAAATCTGTCCGACTTTTACCAATTCAGCATCAAACTCAACTACAAATTCCCCTTCAAAAAAATATTTCCGAATCGCAGAAATCGGGTGATTACACAAATGGACTTTGATACATTGCTTCGGTATGCGGAACAGGAATTGAATGACTCAAAACGAGCTTGGTTGAGTCAGGCGGAGATTTAGCTGTTTAAGGTGACAGGTGTAAGGGGCGAGGAGTCAGAAAAACATAAGAATGAAGATGGTGTCACATAGTACAACAAAAATTGAATAAATGGTAACTTATAAGTCCGTTAGAGCCTGTCCCGATTACTCGGGAACTTGAATATTTGTAGAAAAATGGAAAAAGGTAATCACAGAACTCCATAGGAGTTCAACCCAATCTCAATCTACAAATACGATTGGGGTTCAACTCCTATCGGAGTTGTTTATCCCTCTATTCTTATTTCTTGTTGAAAGTAGTACTCCAAATATTTGAAATATAAAGTAATAGAGTTATTTGATTGCCCTTATTACTTGTAGTGAAAAAAGTGCTAAAATCCGTTAAGAACAAAAAAGTGTTTGAGCGTAGCGAGTTTTTTTTGTTTAGGATTTTCGTGCTTTTGGAACGTTAAGCAAGGAATTTAGGCTTGACTTTTTGGTTCTTTTGCGTCAAGGCAAAAGAACAGTTAAAAGACCTGAGTTATATTTGGTAAAAAGGGAATCAATTTAATTTCCCAAATCGTGCTGGCTTTGCCAGATTAGGTATGAGAAGATAAAAAGGTGACCTCTCCGTAAGAATGAAGGAGGTGTAATCTTTTTATCGGGGGATGAGGAATCGGCTTCGAGATTACACCTTTTCCGTTTCACTTCAAAGATGTCACCTCGAAACCTCATTTTTTCTATAAAACACTCCAAGTGCTTCCTTCCTTGCTGTCTTTGACCAAGATGCCGATTCCCTTCAATTCGTCTCGAATCTTGTCAGAAGTTGCCCAATCTTTGTTGGCTCTTGCCTCTTTACGCATGGTCAATAGCATCTCCATCACGCCATCCATTAAGCCATCATCTGCATTGTCAGAAGCTTCGTCTTTCAAGCCCAAAACATCGGTCACAAAAGCTTTGAAGACCGTTTGCATACGCTTGAAGGTCGCTTCACTAATCGAAGATAAATCCAATTGTTTGTTGACGAAAGAATTGATTTTGTTGCTCATTTCAAACAAATCTGCCAAAACCATTGCCGTATTGAAGTCATCGTTGATGTGCTTGTAGCAATTATCACAAGCATCATTGATTTGCTTGTCCAAGTCCGTATCTAATGTTCCTTCATTTGCATAAGTCAATTTGGACAATAAACTTTGGGCGTTCATCAAACGTTTGTAGCCTTTTTCGGCAGCTTTGAGGGCTTCATTGGAGAAGTCAACGGTGCTGCGGTAATGTGCTTGTAAGAAGAAAAAGCGAACGGTCATGGGAGAATAACCTTGATCCAAACTTGGATGGCTTCCTGCAAATAGTTCGTGTGGCAAAAAGGAATTACCGAGCGATTTACTCATTTTTTTCCCTTCAACAGTGAGCATATTCGTGTGAATCCAATATTTGACGGGCGCACAACCAATACCTGCTACCGACTGAGCAATTTCACATTCATGGTGCGGAAACTGCAAATCCATTCCTCCACCATGTATATCAAATGTTTTGCCGAGATACTTGGTACTCATCACCGTACACTCCAAATGCCATCCAGGGAAACCTTCGCCCCATGGAGAATTCCAACGCATGATGTGTTCGGGTGAAGCGTTTTTCCAAATAGAAAAATCGACAGGATTTCGTTTTTCTTGTTGTCCCGAAAGCTCACGGCTGTTGTTTTGAAGGTCTTCCAAAACCTTACCCGATAGCTCTCCATAAGGATATTTTTCAGCGTATTTCAAGACATCGAAGTAAACCGATCCATTTGATACATAACCATATCCAGCATCTATGATGGCTTGAACCAATTCGATTTGTTCCAAAATATGTCCTGTTGCAGTGGGTTCAATGCTTGGAGGAATCAAGTTCATTTGGCGCATGACATGGCGGAATCCATTGGTATAAGTTTGTACAATTTCCATCGGCTCCAATTTCTGCAATCGGGCTTTTTTGGCGATTTTATCCTCCCCTTCTCCCGCTACTTCGTCTTCCAAATGTCCTACATCCGTAATGTTGCGAACATAACGCACTTTGTAATCCAAGTGTGTCAAATAACGATAGACCACATCAAAAAACATAAATGTTCGACAGTTTCCTAAATGGGCATCGCTGTAAACCGTTGGGCCACACACATACATACCTACGTGCGGAGGATTTTCGGGTAGAAAAACCTCTTTTTGTCTTGTTAAACTATTGTATATTTTTAATTCGCCTTTCATGTCGCAAAGATAGGAGGAATAGATGAATATTAAAATGAATTGATTGTGAAATTGAACAAGGATGTATTTCTATTGAACACAGAGAAACGGAGGCACAGAGTTTTTTGGCTCACTTGATGTAGGATTTTGAATGGAGAGACAGAGAGATGGAGAGGTTTTTATTGAGGTAAACTTTGCCAACAATTTCCAATTTTGGCAACAGTTGATGTAGGGTTTGAACACAGAGAGACAGAGGCACAGAGGCACAGAGTTTTTTGAACTCACTTGATATAGGGTTTTGAACGGAGAGGCAGAGAGATAGAGAGGTTTTTATTAAATTAAACTATTGCCAACAATTTCCAATTTTGGCAACAGTTGATGTAGAGTTTGAACACAGAGAG
>JBMYXW010000067.1:0-9676 GCA_049608825.1 Chitinophagales bacterium | reverse complement strand
CGACACCAAACCCGATAAAGAGATTACACCTCTTTCATCCTTACAGAGATGTCACCTTTTATCTCTGTTTTCAAGAGTTTTTTTTTAATTCAAAGCAAGTAGGTTAATTTTTTAAAATATCTAATTTAGTATTTTTTTTGTCTCAAACAAACCGCCTCACCGCAAAATCCCCCAAAGTAATCGTATAACTCTCCTGCAATCCCTTCGCCACAAACCCAACAATTACCTCACAAGCCACCGAAGTCGCCAAAGTCACCAGATTTCTTGCCAAAGGATAGTCACATACATCGTCATTCGTATCAGAAGGCACACGGTACAACTCATTCCAAATCACCTCTGCATAATCACCCGCCAAACCAACATGCAAACAAGGTATTTTTTTGTCCATACAATAGTCCTTCACCACTTGACGACTCACACTATTGTCAAACACATCAATGACCAAATCACTCCCTCGCAGTAATTTGTGGACATTGTTTTCTTCCAGTTTTTTTATGACTCCATCCACTCTTGCGCCCACAGCCCGATACAAATTATTCGCCATCATTTGCGCCTTAAAAGCTCCAATATCAGACTTTTGAAAAGGTTGAGTCGATAGGTTTCGCTCTTCGATTCGGTCAAAATCAATCACCTTCAATTGACCAAAACCCGACCGAGCCAAACTTTCGGTGATGTTGCCGCCCAAAGCACCTGCACCGCAGATAGCAACATTGAATCGTTTGATTTTATTGATTAATTCATTGGAGCGATACAATTCTTCGTGGTAGAAAATAGACATTTTTGTATTTTTGAGGAAATAAAAAGTGCAACAAGTGATACACTCTCTAATTTCCTGATTAGTTACCTTTGTATAAGATTAATTTTTTAACAAAAATAAACTGAAGAAAATTTCATGGAAATGAAAAAACTTTTATTCTTAGCCGTAATTCTCATTTTTACCTTCAATGCCTGCAAAAAAGATGTAGAATTTAATACGATTCTCGAAATTGAAGAACAGGTAGATGGTTCGGCTTTTTCGATGGGAGATGCCTACCTAAATAGTTTGGACCAACAGTACAAATTTGAAACTTTGTTGTTTTATCTTTCCAACATCGCATTAATTGCAGAAGACGGAACAGAACAGCCACTTATAGATGTAGTTTTGCACAACTATACCGACCCCAGTAGTTTGAAATTCAACATTCCAGAAGGAAAATATACGGGCATCAAATTTGGCTTGGGCTTAGACCCCGATATCAATATGACCGACCCAACTACTGTGGCAGAAGACAGCCCTTTGCACGAAAACAGAGGCATGTATTGGTTGTGGGCAACGATGTACAAATTCGTAAAATTTGAAGGTAGAGCAAGTGCGGATGCCAATGCTTCTGACTTGACCGATGCCTTTTTGTACCACATAGGCACCAATAACTTTTACGAAGAAATCACCCTTGCGAGAGACATCGAAATTAACAATGAAGAGGAAGCGAAAGTGAAAATTATCTTGAACATAGATGATTTCTTTGACAATGCCGCCACTCCTTTGGATGTCATCAATGAGAATCAAACCCAAACGGGCGACAACCCAGTATTGGCGCAAAAAGTGAAAAAGAACTTGGTGGACGCTTTTGAGTAGGGTAGTTTTTCACCGAGACCAAGACTTAGATTTGTGTCTTTGACCAAAAAAAGGTAATTTTAAACAGTACCAAAAAGGCACACTTCTGGCAAAGGCTCTTTTTGTAGAAGCACAGACACAATTGCTTTTACAAAATGCTTCTCAAGCAAAACAATTAACCAAAGAACTCTATCAAACCATTTCTAAATATGCCCTTACATATAGCTACAATCATTTAGGGGTTTCTTATGTCGGAAAACAGGATTATGAAAAAGCAATTCCCTACTTCAAGCAGTTTTTAGACATCAATTTGGAGGTTTTTGGCCAACAACATCTCAGTGTAGCAGTAGCTTGTGGAAGCTTGGCAGGCTGCTACAAATCTCTTTCTCAATTCAAAGAAGCTCTTCAATATTGGCACCAATCCTATTTTGTAGGAGAAGATAATATCCATGTTTTTTGTATTGGACGACAAAGCTTCAAGGTGAAAAGTGTTGAAAAACCCACTGATTTTGAGCGTTTGATAAAAAGGTTTGGTGGTAGTATCAAAACCCTTCACAAGAAACGTTACCTCCAGACTGCCTATCAGCTCTATCAGTTATTGCTGCAATCGTTCATTGAAGAAATACCCAAAACGGCAAATATTCCACTGCTTACAATCATTCCCCATGACCTACTCACTACCTTGCCCTTTGAAGCCCTTCTTTGTAGTCAAGCCAAAAATGTTTTGGAATCTTACTGCAATTTTGATTACTTAGTGAAGCACTTTCATATCAATTATCATTATTCTGCAACGTTGTGGTGGTCTGTTCTTCAAGCTTCAAAAAAGACTGTATCTTCCACTCCTAATTTTGTAGGCTTTGCGCCTGTTTATAGCAGTATTCATGCACAAAGAAATACCATTGAAGGACTACAAGAAAGTACTGACTTTTCAAAAGAAACGACTGCAATACGCTCTGTAACAGTGCGAGGACAAGAGTTTGAAGAATTGAAGTTTTCGGAAGCAGAGGTGACAGGTATTCAGTCGACTTTTACAAAAAAAGGTTTGAATGCCGAAACATTTTTGCATGAAAATGCAACGAAAGTACAGTTTATTGAAGCCGCAAAATACAAAAAATACATCCTCATTGCAGCACATGGAATCTATGATGTATTGCATCCCGAACTTTCTGGTATTGTTTTTTCTCCTCAAAAAGAGAGTTCATCAGATACAGCAATACTTTATACCAGTGATGCCTACCAACTTCAATTGAATGCAGATTTGGTGGTCTTGAGTAGTTGCGAAAGCGGGATAGGAACACTGGAGGTTGGAGAAGGGATGATGGCAATCAATCGTGGTTTTTTGTATGCAGGAGCTAAAAATGTGATTTTCACTCTCTTCAAAATTTATGACAAACAAAGCAGTCAATTGACTCAATTATTATTTGAAGCTATTTTGGAGGAAAAAAACTATGCCCAAGCTTTGAGGTGGGCAAAATTACAATTGATTGAACAAAAAGACATTGATCCAAGCGCATGGACAGGTTTTGTGCTGATTGGCGTTTGAGGGATGGTTAAGTACAGTGTAACAAAAATAGTTTTACACAAAAGAACCTTCAATCTTTTTATAATTGAAGTCTGACTTCTCGCTTCTTTAATCTGTCTTCCTACTTAGTATCAAAAAAAGTGTTTATATTTATGTCCGAATCAACCGAACCAACAAGTGAAAGACAAAAGTTATCAACATCAAGGAATGAGGATTAGATTGGCGGAAAAGATAGAGGAGGCAGGGATTGAAGATGAAAGAGTACTACGTGCGATTATGACAGTTCCTCGCCATCTTTTCTCTTTTGATGGGGTATTTTTAAAGGCTGCCTATCAAAATCGGGCGTTTCCAATTGGTGAGGGCCAAACGATTTCACAGCCCTATACGGTTGCTTATCAAACCGAAATCCTCCAAATTGAGACGGGCGACCGAGTATTGGAAATCGGAACGGGTTCTGGCTATCAAGCGGCTATATTGGCAACTTTGGGCGCAAAGGTATATAGCATCGAGCGCCATCTAAAGCTTCACCTTAAAGCCAAAAAATTATTGCAGAAATTACGCTATGACGACATTGTTCCGATTTTTGGAGACGGATATGAAGGAGCACCTGCTTTTGCGCCTTTCGACAAGGTAATTGTGACGGCTGCTGCGCCAGATATTCCTGAAAAACTAATTAAACAAATGAGGGTTGGCGGATTGATGGTCGTACCTGTGGGCGAAAAAATACAAACGATGATGAAAATTGTCAAGATTTCGGACACTGAATATACGGTGGAAGAAAAAGGAAATTTTCGGTTTGTGCCAATGTTGAAGGGAACTAAATAATTGGATTTTGGACGAAAGAAGTGAGAGGTGAGATATAAAAACTAAAAAACCAAGCATTTATTTATTTTAATTTTTTATATTAATTATCAAATAATTAAAATCTCACTTCTCCCTTCCCTGCTCCTCCTTCCAAAGTCCAATAAATAAGGAAACTCATTCAAAATTCATTCATTCAAAATTCACAATTGCCTCTAATAACACTGAATGTAAAAAACAAAAGGCTGCAATTTTTTGATTTGTTCGGTCAATGGTTGTCCTTTTAATGTACTTGAAGTAGGGAGTTCATTGGCCTCGAATAAGTTTGATTTGCGAAGAAATTCAAGAATAGAAAGTGATTTGAGTGCATAAGAAGCCTTACTTGCCACCGCATGTTTGTTTTTTAAGATACCAACCAGACTTCCGTTGTAATCAAATAAAGGGCTTCCACTGTTCCCTGCATAGACCTGTACACTTGTTTGATAAGTCGAAGTTGTGTTTTTATACCCATTGATAGAACTGATGGCTCCGACTGCCAATTTGGGATGCAAACCCATAGAAGCGACCAACGGATAACCCAATGTAAAGACTTTCTCGCCAATGCTTATTTCTTCTATTTGAATGGTATAAGGTACGTTTTTGCACAATTCAAAGTCAAAAGTTTGTATTTGTAGCAATGCCAAATCAGTTTCTTGGTCTTCAAATACCACGATAGCGGGCCAACTGCTTTCGGATTCTATACTTGCTTCAATATCGAATTCGGGGAGGGTAACGGTGATGTTTTTCCTATTTTCGATGACATTGTAACTGGTGACAATGTACCCTCTTCTATCTACCAAAATGCCACTTCCAGAGACTCCCCTTCCTTCAAGAGTGGCCGTATTGGTGAGCGAAACTGTAGGTCTCAATCGCTTGTATTCGTAGGCATTGGGGTGGTTCTTAAAACTTAACAAAATCGTATTTTCGTCTCGTAGTTCAATGAATCCATCCGATTGTAGTATTTTATCGGGAGTAGTCCATTCAATAGGCTTAACGACTTCTTTCATTGCAGAGAAATGGATGTTTCCCATCCATTCTCCCTCTTTCCAGTCCAGATAGTTGCTTGCCCCCTCTATATAAATGATGTTATATCCTCCCAATGGATTTTTGCAAATTGCTACAACATGCTTTTTTTCTGAATAATTGTAGCGAGGGACTTTTTCAAATATCCCTTCAATCGAGTCTAAAGAAGATGTATTTGTTTTCAGATAGTCTAAGATTTTTTCTTTTGTGGTAAGAATAGGATTGGACGGTAATTGAAGTCGATTTTGAATATTATAGGAGAATGATTTGTTATAAAAGAACTCCCAGACTTGAGAAAGACTTTGCGGTGTTAGTTTCTTTTTCTCAATTTTTTCTTTGTGTGTAAATAGAATCCACTCATTCCTGCAATTCTGAAACTTCAATTGAATATTTTCAAAGTAATCTTCCTTCAATGTCATATTAAAACGCACTCGTACAACATCACAATAAGTAGGTACACTGAGGAGTAGCTGAGTTTTATCCTTTGTTTTGTAAACTACTTTCTGAAATCCTACTGACCGCAAATAACCCGCAAGTTGTTCAATAACAGAATATTGTCCTGCCTCCACTTTCTCTTCTTCAGTAGGAGTTAATTGAATAACCGCATATTTAATTCCCGATAACATGCGAAGCAAGGAATCTTTTTTTGTTTCATTGACTCTATTATCAGACACCAAAGAAGTATTAGAAAAATTCAATTCTTTGCCCAGTAATGTCTTATCTGGATTGTATTGATAATCAGCGATGTGAACTTCTGCAAATGATATTGTAGTGGTAAAAAATAGAATACAAAATGCTTGTTTGAGTGAAATCATAGAGCTATAGATTCGGTTTTTGTAAATTAAAAATACCGGGTATTGCTCTTTCGTAGTTTTAGTGGTCTTTTTTGGGAATCGTTGTTTTACCTTCCTCTTTTTCTTCGACTGGTTTTTCTTCTTCAAAAAGAGGCAACTGTTTATTGGATAATTTTATTTCCTCTTTCTCAATAACTTTCTTTTCCTTTATCTGTACGGAAGAAGTATCAATAACGTTCTCAATAATTACACTTTTTTTAATTTTTTCTTCTGTATCTTCTATTCTTTCAGAAAAAGGCTCTTTCGTATTCATATTTTCTTCTGTATCTTCTTCTATTGTATCAGAAAAAGACTCTTTCATATTCATACTTTCTTCCGTTTGCTCTGTTGCCTCAGAAAAAAACTCTTTCATATTCATACTTTCTTCCGTTTGCTCTGTTGCCTCAGAAAAAGACTCTTTCATGTTCATGCTTTCTTCTGTTCCCTCTGTTGTGTCAGAAAAAGATTCTTTCATGCTCATGCTTTCTTCCGTTTGCTCTGTTGCCTCAGAAAAAGACTCTTTCATGCTCATACTTTCTTCCGTTTGCTCTGTTGCCTCAGAAAAAGATTCTTTCATGTTCATGCTTTGATAGCTATTTCCTTCAAATAAATTAACATCTTTTACCTTCAAAAAATCACTTTCATCTCTATCCTTTTGAACAACCTGACCGCAGGAAGGGCATTCGGTATAAGGAGCCATTTCTTCTTCAAAATGACGGATGCTTATAGCAGCAGAACAATTTTCCATTGGAAAAACAACAATGTCGTTTGATTGACGAAAGTTGACAGTGAAGTATCCTATCTCCTCCAATGTGACGAGATGTTCTTTAAAAGAAGGATCTTCTCCTTCTTCAGGTCTCATAGCAAAAACCTTTACTGTTTTGTCTATAGTCTTAGCTTGACAAGCAATTGTCTCTTCTTGTTTCAAAAAATAATCTACAATCAAATCAGCATCAGCATCCGTAAATTCGACAACTCGCCATTTCTCCATTTTTCGGAACATAAATTCGCCCCTAATAACTTGCTTAATGACTCCCAATTCGTTGTTACTGACAGCTGATTTTTTGATTTCTAAATCACAATAAACTTCGTTTTGAGCTTGACAAAGAACACTTAATAATAAACATAATAATGCCAATAATGGACTTTTAATACGTGTAAACATACGATTTCACTTTTTATGGTGGTTGGTTAGGTGGTTTATTGTACCATAAAAATAGGTTATTTGGTTTGAAAATCAGAATATATTGCAGTGTTTCACAAGCAATAAATCCATTTTGTCTATTTTTGTGTTTAGTTTTAGAATCATTTTTTACAAGTATCATATATGAAAGAGGTTTTTATCGTATCAATGGCAAGAACTCCTATTGGGAGTTTTGGAGGAGCATTGAGTTCCTTGTCCGTAGTAGAAATCGGCGCACATGTTATCAAGTTCGCCCTTCAGCGTGCAGGCATTGAAGCCGATACAGTTGGAGAAGTTTATATGGGAAATGTATTGCAGGCAAATGTAGGACAAGCTCCTGCTCGTCAAGCAGCATTGAAGGCAGGTGTTCCCGCTTCTGTTCCTTGTACTACTGTCAATAAAGTATGTGCTTCGGGCATGAAAGCAGTCATGTTTGGCGTACAAGCCATTCGATTGGGCGACCAAGACATTGTAGTGGCAGGCGGCATGGAAAGTATGTCCAATACACCTTATTATGCCACCAATGGTCGATGGGGTTCTAAATATGGCAACCAAACACTGGTCGATGGAATCGTAAGAGATGGGCTACAGGATCCCTACGATGGCTCAATGATGGGAGTTTGTGGAGAAGTCTGTGCCGAAGGTTATGACTTTAGCCGAGAAGACCAAGACAACTATGCGATTGCTTCTTATAAAAGAGCCGCAGAAGCCACCGAAAAAGGGTATTTTGCAGATGAAATCGCTCCTGTCCAAATTCCTCAACGTAGAGGCGAACCCGTCACCGTATCAGAAGATGAGGATTTCCGAAAGGTAAAATTTGAGAAAATCCCCAAACTTCGCCCTGCCTTCAAAAAAGACGGCACCGTAACGGCTGCAAATGCTTCCAACATCAATGATGGTGCAGCTGCTTTGGTATTGATGAGTGGCGAAAAAATGAAAGAACTGGGCTTGAAGCCTTTGGCAAAAGTACTGAGCTATGCCGATGCTGCCCAAGAGCCTGTTTGGTTCACCACAAGCCCTTCAAAAGCTCTTCCAAAAGCTTTAGGCAAAGCAAACATGACTGCAGAAGATGTAGATTATTTTGAAATTAACGAAGCTTTTTCAGTCGTTGCACTTGCCAACATGAAGGAGATGAACTTGTCACACGACCAAGTAAATGTTTTTGGAGGAGGTGTTTCGATTGGTCATCCAATTGGCTGTTCTGGAGCTAGAATTTTGTGTACTTTACTCTCTGTATTGAAGCACAAAGAAGGCAAAATTGGCGCAGCAGGTATCTGCAATGGCGGCGGTGGAGCTTCGGCAATGGTGATTGAGAGAATGTAAAACTACGGTAGTCTTTACATTTTCAAGCGAATAGACTACCGTAGTCTCAAAAATAAAATCTTATAACCATAATCGGTTGGTTAATAAATGCTGGCGATGTCGTTTTTTTGGCGGCATCGCTTTTTTTTTAAATAAACAATACAACGTGAAACTAAACAAAGAATTAGAAAAACGAAGCAATTCCACCTGTGAATTGTGTGGCGCAACAAACGATTTAACAACCTTTGAAGTTCCGCCTACTTCTACTGCAAGTCTCGAAAACAGCCTATTGGCTTGTACGACCTGTGTAGAGCAAATCGAAAATCCAGACAAAGTAGAACCGAACCATTGGCGATGCCTCAATGACAGTATGTGGAGTCAAGTACCTGCTGTTCAAGTCATGGCATGGCGAATGTTGAACCGTTTGCGGTCAGAAGGTTGGACATTCGACTTGTTGGATATGTTTTATTTAGATGAGGAGACTTTGACTTGGGCAAAAGCCACAGGCGAAGGTCCTATTGACGAAAATGCAATTCAACACTTAGACAGCAATGGTACGCTTTTGAAAGCGGGCGATACCGTAGTTTTGATAAAAACCCTAAATGTGAAAGGTTCAAGCGTCACCGCCAAAAGGGGTGTCGCTGTTCGTAGAATCTCTTTGGTTCACGACAATCCCGAACAAATTGAAGGACGGGTAGATGGACAGCAAATTGTGATTCTCACCAAGTACGTTAAAAAATCAAATTAAAATTCTATGAAACATCTCTTACAAATCCTATTACTCCTTTGTTTATTGCAAACCGCTTGCACCAAGGACGAAGCCCAACCTCAATTTGAATCTATCGAATGTTTGGTAGAAATCAACGGAGCTTTTGAGTTGACCGCCGTCACCAAATATGCCGAATATATTGGAGGTCAAGAAGCTTTTTTTCGAGCCATCGGACAAGAAATCCGCTATCCACCAGAAGCACGGAAAAATGGCATTGAAGGAACGGTTATCATAGAGTTTGATGTTACCCAAACGGGAGAAGTCGAGAATATAACATTGAAAGAGGACATTGGTGAAGGTTGTGGAGAAGAAGCCAAAAGAATGTTTGAAGTGATTACAGAAGGTGTTTCATTTCACCCTGCAGAGTTAAACCGAGTACCTGTTAAAGTGAGAAAAGAACTACCCATCAAGTTTAAATTGGAATAAATTCATAGATTTCGTAGAGACGTTGCATTGGAACGTCTTAGAATTGGAACGTCTTAGAATTGGAACGTCTTAGGACTACAACATTTTTGAACACAATAGAAAACAGAACCAGAGCCGTCAAGCTAAGAAGGCTATCGGTCTAAGGTTGGACAGGAATCGGATACCTTAAAGGTATCCGATTCCT
>JBMYXW010000066.1:0-9702 GCA_049608825.1 Chitinophagales bacterium | reverse complement strand
GATCTTTGTGTTCATGCTTTTTGTCCTTTTACTGGTTACTATTCTTGGATCGGTTATGTATTTGATAGAAGGTGGAAGCAATGATAACTTTGATAGTATTCCGAGAAGTGTGTACTGGGCGATTGTTACGATTACCACAGTAGGTTATGGAGACATTGCACCTGCCACAACTTTGGGGCAGTTTTTGGCGGCAGCATTGATGGTATTGGGTTATGCAATCATTGCAGTTCCTACGGGAATTGTATCAGTAGAATTAGCACAGGCTCAGGAAGAAGTCAAAGAAGAATTGAAGGAAGAAATGCATGAATTGACAGAGGCGATTGAAAATATCTCCCTGAAACCTACTGTGGCTAAAAGCAGTATCTTGTGTAGTAATTGTGAACATTCGGGGCATGATGTGGATGCCGAATATTGTAAGTATTGTGGAGAAGTGTTGTAGAAATATTACTTCTCTACAATCACCTCGACCTTATCTGCAACGGCTTTTTCGGCATCTTTTGTTGTGAGTCCCATTCCCTTAGCAGAAATTTGATTTTCCTTTACACCCAAAGCAACCAACATATTCTTTACAACATCTGCTCTAAGCCTTGAAATCTGTTTGGACTCTGCTCGATTTTTTCCATCAGCGGTGTGAACCTGTACTTGAATACGAGAATCAGGGTGTTCCTTCAAGGCATCGGCCAAACCTTCTACCTCTGTTTTTGACATACCTGTGATTCGGTGAGAAGTTTCGTCAAAGGTGATTTTGGGTAGGGTATAAGCAGTCCCAACAGCCTTGGTGTTGAACAATTCTTTGAAAGTAGATTTGACTCCTTCTTTGGTTTTGCTTGCAGCATCGCTCACCGCTTCTTTTGTCTTATCAACCGCAGCATTGATTTTTTCTTTTGTTTTATCAATCTTGCGTTTGATGATTTCGCCATCAGCATCTATATAATAGCCACCTTCCAGCTTGAAGTCACCTGCTTTTTTTACAACCTTGCCTTTTTTGTCCAACAAATTACCCTTGTCATCTACATGAAATGCCTTTTGTTGTTTTTTCATACTCACATCAGATTTGCAACTCGTAAAGCAGCAAGCACTTAAAGAAATCACAAGAACGAGTAGGAATTTCACCTTAATTGAATTTAAATTGCTCAAAGTCATTGTTTTGGTTAAATTGAATGATTAATAAAATAATGGGGTGAGATTTTTAGTGAAGGTGAATAGTTGGATTAGTAGTAGCAAATATAAGATGTTTTGTCTAATTTTTGTCATTTTAATGAATTTATCTATATAAAAATATTAATTACTTGAAGGAGAGAAAAACAGTTCATCGAAGATTTTAGTGGAGATATACTAATGTAGAAACTTTACCAAGCTGATATGTTATTGTTTTAGAGTCATTATAATAAAATTAGAGCAGCTTAAAATCTTTATTTAAGCTGCTCATTTTAAAATATTTCATTTCAATAGATTACACCAAACTCCCGTCCACCGTAATCCGTCTATCGTCAGTCGTCCCAACTTTAGTCTCCACCCATTCTCATCAAAATGCTCAAAATATACCAAAACAACAACATAAACGAAGCAAAAAGCCCCAAAGAAGCTGCAACATATTGGTCGGTACTGTATTTATGAATAATGTTGGAAGTCTGGTAAAGGATAGTTCCCACAGCCAATAGAACCATTGCGCCAGAAAAGAACAAGCCCAAGTCAAAGCCAAAAAGTAATCCTGCTACAATCAAACCAAAGGCAATGATAAAACCTACGGTCAAGAAAGATTTGAGGAAAGAAAAGTCTTTGTTGGAGAAGAAGGCAATCGCCGTCAAGCCTGTAAACAATGCAGCCGTCATTAAGCCCGCTTGTTGAATAAGAGCTCCACCACCAGTCATTGAGCCAGCGATGTAAAGTAAAGGCACAAAAAGAAATGCTTCTGCAACAACATACAGTGCCAATGCCATGTATTGCTTGTTTTTATCCGTAGAAGTTTGCGCCCAATTGTCTGCCATATTGGTGACGAACATAAATCCGCCTAACAATAGAAGCCATTGCATGCCTCCTACAAACCATAAACCTGCTGCAACAATTGCAGGAGTGCTGAGAAACAAGGCTTCTACGCCAATGAAACCCAAAATCGCCAATGCGAGGTGTGAATAGGTTTTTTTGATAAACTCTGCTCTTTCTGTTGCCGAACTTCTATCAGCGTATAGAGAAGAGTCATTGTTAAAATATCTAGTATCTTCCATTTTCTGTTTTTAATTTTTTGTGATTAAAAATGGTGAATAATTCTGCTTTTAAACAAGTAAGTGAGGAAATTAGTTCCTTGCTTGTTTATTTTTTTGTGAGGTAAATATAGTTATTTATTTTTATTTTTAGAAGAAAAAATACAAGACTATGGAAGTTTCCAAAACTTCCATAGTCTTCAATCCTTTTTTAACATTTTTTGTTTTTGCCTAAAATATGTTAAAAAACGAGCATCACAAGCAACTATTGACAAATCATTGGTCATTAATAGTTAGATTAGGTGATTGCTCGATTTTCGTCACCTTCAATACCCCCCCAAATGGAACTAAAACAACTGCAAAATACTTTATTAATTATACTGACTTTATTCCTTATTCATCCTTGTTTTGCCTTTGAAGGAATGGAAACACATCTACAAGAAAATGAGGGACTTAGCAATGAAGTCTTTTTGCAGGGTTTTCCCTTTGAAGCTTATTTAGAACTCACAAAACTTACTGATTATCAAGCCTTGGAGAGTGATAGACAATTATTGAAGGAAAAAGGAAGAGATGGAACACAATTTATCATCACGTTGGGAAAGCAGTATTTGAAGGCAAGACCCATTGATTTACTGAATTTTAGGCAAACAAAATACAGCATTGAAGTAGGAGGGTTGTATTTGAAGGCTTTGCCCAAAATTGTTCCAGAACCCGATGTGGGTTTTGAAGTGATGGGAGATTATATATTGAAGGAGATTGCAGGAAAAGTAGAACAGGGAATCAAGGACGGAATTTTGGAGGCAGACAATTGGCAAACGAGATTTTACGTTCAAAGATTGGAAGATTGCAGTTATTATATTGACATTCCCAAAAGTGATGTTTCCAAGCTGATATTTCACGTACAGCACAACAATTGGGGCTATATTTGGAGCAGGGTCAGAAGCCGATACTTAATGGAATTTATTTTGATGCTCTTGCTGCCCATCGTATTTTTTGGTTTTTATATTAAGAAAAAACAAGTAAATTAATAATTTGACATTTTTAACTCATCATAATCCAATGTTCTATGAAAGAAAAACATACGCTTTACGCCTCGCTGCTATTGCTCCCATTTTTGCTGATGGCATATTCTCTTAGTAGCGTCTTTTTTCCCTTCAATGCACCCAACACGCCCACAAAATCTGCTCAAATAGCAGAAACTATTCATATTGACAAAGCTGCAATCGGTGATTTTCGGTTTACCATTGCGCTTGACGGCAATGCTCTGCAACTGCAAGAAGAACGGCATTCGAGCCTCTTCAACGACAACATAGAAGTTTTTACGCTCAAAACAGACCACCGAGAATACGGACAATCTATCTGGTTGAAGCGAAAATCGGGCAAGGTGAAAGCCAAGTATTTTGCCTACAAAGATTTGGACGATGAGAGAAGTGTGTACAGCAAATACCGTTCTTGGCGGGGCAGCAAAGACATTGTATTGGTTTGCAGCGGAGCCTATACAACCGAAAGAGGGGCGGATTCTTACATGGTACCGACAGGTCTGACGGTCGATAATGGCAATGTGGTCAACCGAAATTACCGTGACGACATGGATGGTTTGGTGATTGTGTATGCAACAGGTGGCATCGTAGTGTCGGATATTGAAGAAGGCAATCTTTGGCTGCAAACGCTCGAAAAACGGGTAGATGTGAAAGAATCATCAGACAGAACAGCATTGATTTCATGGGCTAAAAAAGAAGAAGCCACGATTTTTCAAACACACTTATTGGCCTACCGAAACGAGTTGCGAATTGACGACCGAGGACGCACCGAAAAGGCAGAGCGTCGAATGTTGGCTTTGGCGGTAGATGAAAACAATGAGGTGATTCACATTCTCTTCAATATCGAACAAGAAGTCTATTTGTACGACATTGCAAGGGATGTAATGGCTTACCTCAAAGACAAAAATATGAATGTGGTAGCGATGTTGAACCTCGATACAGGATGGTACAATATCTTGGAAGTTTATGACCGAAACGGTAGCAAGTTTCACGATATTGAAGGCGACAAACCATTGGTGAAAGCCACAAATTTGGTGACCTATTATTATGAAGACTAAAGGCTTGGGGAATATTTGGGGCTTGGTAGTGTTTGGAAGTTTCATTGTGGCATTGTTTGCTGTGGATGTAATGACGAACAATGGAAATTTCTCGTTCTTTCAATTTCCTAATCTAAATGGCAACAAGAATTCTGGACTTGATTCAAATGGTGAAGCAGACACAGACATACGTACAGACGTTTTAGTAAAACGTCTCTACAAACCACAGAAAGAAATCTTCAAAGGAGCAAGCTATGATGTAGCAGTGGTTAATTTGAATTTGGCGGATATTGCCTTTTTTTGGAAGAATGAAGGTGGGGAGAAAATCCATACTTTTCACGATTTAGACCTTCAATTGCAGCAAGAACACAAAAAACTCTTGTTTGCGACCAATGGCGGAATGTTTACACCTGCTCATGAACCTGTGGGTTTGTATATTGAAGAAAGTAAACTACTTCAAAAGAACAATTTGGAGAAGGACAAAAAAGGTAATTTTTTCTTGCATCCCAACGGCATTTTTTACCTCACCAAAGACAGCACAGCCAATATTGTACCGAGCACAGACTTCAATGATTCCTTAAAACAAATTACCAAATATGCGACTCAATCGGGGCCGATGCTGTTGATTGATGGTGAGATACACCCAAAGTTTGGGAAAGAGTCAAAGAATACGAATATCCGAAGTGGTGTAGGTATTATTGATGCTCAAACACTTGTTTTTGCGATTTCCAATGAGGAGGTCAATTTTTACGATTTTGCCAGTTTTTTTCAACAAAAATTTGGCTGTGAAAATGCACTGTATTTGGATGGGGTGATTTCGGAAATGTATTTGCCCGAATTGGGGCGGTATGATTCGGTTGGGAAGTTTGGGGTGATGATTGGGGTTTTTGAAGGGATGGGAGAAATCTAATTCTGCTCATGTTCAAAGCTTAAAACAAAGAAAAACCACGCTTTTTATGCAAAAAACAACTCTACATACTTCAATGAGAATATTTCTAAAACATCAATTTTGGTGTATTTCCATCTTTCTTATGATAGGCTTGCTGTTATTCCCGACGGCTTGTACTTCTTCCAAATTGGTCAACAACGATGGAAGTAAATCTGTGATTCTAAGCTACAATCCAATGACTAATCAACAATTTGCAACTCGAATGGTAGCGAATGAAAATATAGGAGAATTGAAGGCAGAGAATAGGCGATTGAGGAGAGACAGTTTGGATTTTCGGGCGAGACTTCAATCTTGTAGAAACTTCAATATGGAATTGATTAACAATTCGGGTACGGCTTCAAGTTTGGTCAACCTCAACAAAAGATTGGAGGATATGCAGGTCACTAAAAACAACCTACTTTACGAAAACAATTACCTCAAAAAAGAACTAAACAGGCTCGAATCAACTGCTTCAACATCATCTATAAATACTGTAAATCCAACGAATAATGCACTAGCAGAAACGGCTTATTTGAGCGTTATCAAAAGTATGTTTGCTTCACACACAGGAAGCGGAGCGATGCGGGTTCACATTCCCTATTGGGATAACAATATTTTTGATATTTACATTGTGGATTTGAAACAAGACAAGGTGAACCTTTATTGGAAAGACCGCAAAGGGCAGCGATACGGCAATTTCAATAATTTGAAGATGGGCTTGGGCGAAACACGTAAAGAGTTGAAGTTTGCGACCAATGGTGGGATGTTTTCACCCGAAAGGAATCCTGTCGGACTGTATATCGAAAATGGATTGACGGTTCAACCCATTGATTTGAGTGACAACTCAGGTAATTTTTATATGAAACCCAATGGCGTGTTTATGCTCGAAAAAAACGGCAATGCTAAAGTGGTTTCTTCCGAAGATTTTGTGGCGAGAAATTATACTCCAAACACACTATTTGCAACTCAATCAGGCCCTATGTTGGTCACCAATGGCAATATTCACCCCAAATTCAACCTTGCTTCTAAAAGCAAACGGATTCGGAGTGGTGTCGGTATCATCAATTCACAAAAAATAGCTTTTGTCATTTCTCATAAACCTGTCAATTTTTATCATTTCGCCAAGCTCTTTCGAGACTATTTGGGCTGCAACAATGCGCTTTATCTCGATGGTGCGATTTCTCAAATGCACATTCCAGAACTGAATCGTTTTGATGCGGGATTGGATTATGGGGTGATGATTGGGGTGGAAAAGTGATGAGGGATGGCTGACGGTGGACGACTAACGATAGACGGATAGTATGTTTTTCTGTTAGTCGTTTACGATAAACCGTCTATCATAAAAGTAATAAACCATATTTTAAAACCGTCAGTCGTCCACCGTAAAGCGTCTGCCGTAAAAAAGAAAAACCATGCAAAAAAAACACTTCCAAATACTACTTGTATTGGCTCTTTTGTTTTGCAATTTGTCCTTATTTCCGAATGATGGCGCAGACAAAAAAGCAAAAAATAAAACTACGGTTAAGCCAAGTGACAGCAATCTTGCCCACGGTTTGGTGGCTCGCTATCTGATGAATGCGGATGCCCGTGATGTGGCAGGTAGCAGGAATCATGGCGACATCATCGGCAAAGTTGAACCAACCGAAGACCGGTTTGGCAATGAATGTGGAGCAATGTATTTTGATGGTTCAACGGGTTTTATCTCCGTTCCCAACTCCAAAAGTTTGAGTTCACCAACAGACGAAATCACCATTGCCGCTTGGGTCAAAATCAACGATGGAGCAGCTTTTGCAGATTTGAAGTGGATGACGATATGCTGCAAATCCGACTTACCTGAAGAAACAGACAACAGCCCACATTACCGTCTTCAATCTACGATTGTAACCGTTTCGGTGAATACTGATTTTACCGAAGAATTGAAGCAACCCTTTGAGTTTGACACTTGGTATATGTATGCTTCGACCTACGATGGTCACAGCCTCAAAGCCTATTTGAATGGCGTGAAGGTGATGGATATGCCCTACTATACGGAGTTTGAACCCAACAATTTGCCTTTGGAAATTGGGCGGGATGTACCTGGGGTGATGGAGTATTTTCATGGAAGCATGGACGATTTGCGGATTTACAACCGAGCCTTGAACAGCAAAGAAATCCAAACGCTTTTTTGGGACCAATCAGACAGAGATACGCCCAAACCTTGCGTGACGGCTGTTCCTCCAAAAAAAGGAAAAACGCCCAACCCCGAATTTGAGACCAAACCGATTCCCAAACCCAGCAAGAGAACGCCAAAGAATCGCCGTACTCCAACGGTAAAACCGCCTATCACCAATCCTACTCCGTCACCAACACAACCCACGACAATTCCAACAACGCCTATTAAAACAATTCCTGTTCCACCTACGACTTTTGAGAATACGCCAATTGACTATGGTAGAACGATTACAGTACGTTCTGACAAATTGAAGTTTTTGATTTATGACCATGAGGAAGAGGATGGTGATACGGTTTCGATTAACTTCAATGGGCAGTGGATTGCCAACAAATATGCGATTCGCCACAAGCACAAAACCAAAGAAGTTTTTGAAGTGAGTGTAGTCCCCAAAGCGGAAAATTACCTTTTTTCAAAGGCTTGGAATTTGGGCGGGATTCCTCCCAATACTTTGACATTGGAGATTGACGATGGTGTGGGCAGGGTGCGTGTTTTGACGATTAATTCGGATTTGACCAAAAGTGGTGGGGTAAAAATTGTGTTTGATCCAGACTAGTGTTTTATGTGTCTGAGTTGATAAGCGTGTTTAGGTGTTCATGTTGGTAGTTGTGTTGTAGAGACGTTTTACTAAAACGTCTGTATGTATTGGTTTTTAACCTTAAATTTTACCTTGTATGTTTTTTTTGATAGAAAATAGGTTATTAGTTTCTTACCGTAGAATAAGGTATAAACCCTATTCTGCGGTAAGAAATACCCAATCTCGACTTTCCACTTTGCTTCCATTCCTTTTACTGCTTCTGACCTTCAATAGTTATGCACAAGAAGCTGCAAAACAAGCCCAAACACAAACGCTCACCTATCGCAATCACACTTTTGATATCTATTATGTGGACATCACCAAACAAGAAGTAAAAATGTATTTGGAGGATAAGAATCGGGTGAAATTTCACAGTTTGGGAAACCTCAAAAAACACCTGAAGCAGCAAGGTGAAGAACTGGTTTTTGCAACCAATGGAGGAATGTATTTGCCACGTTTTGACAGCGAACCACAGGGTTTGTATGTCGAAAATACTTGGGAACGGAATCCTATTAATCTGCGAGATTCTCAAAAATTGCTCAATTTTTATATGAAACCCAATGGCGTGTTTTTGCTTACCAACCAATCTGCAAAGGTCATCGAATCTTCTCAGTATCCTGTATTGAAGGAAAAAGAAGAAGTTCGATATGCAACTCAATCTGGGCCGATGTTGGTCATTGAAGGTCAATTACATCCAAAATTTAATGAAGGTTCTACAAGTACTTATATCAGAAGTGGAGTGGGTATAATTGACGATACCCACCTCGTTTTTGCGATTTCCAACGAAAGGGTGAATTTTTGGACTTTTGCTATGTTGTTCAAGGAAAAATTAGATTGCGAAAACGCGCTTTATTTGGATGGTGCAATTTCACAAACGTATTTGCCTGAATTGAAGCGTAAGGACTTGGGCGGAAATTTTGGGGTGATTATAGGAGTGAGTCAGAAAAAATTGGAATAGCCCTTAAAATGACAAATCGTACACCCATTGTTAGGCTGTACGATTTGTTAACAAACAGTGTTTTAGCGAACTAAAAGAATCAATACTTACTTCACCTCCATTTCAAAAGGAATCCGCATTTGAACGGCTTCCATATTCTGGAAAGACTTCAACTGTTGGTAATATTTGTAGTAAGGTCCCAATTCTTGTTTGATTGAAGGACCAACACTCATTTTCATAAAGTCTTCAATAATAGCTTGAAAAGGGTCTTTTTGGCGAGGATATTCCACCAAACGGTAATCCTCCAAACCTGCTAATTCAGCCGCCAAGTCAACCGCATCCTGCATCGTTCCCAACTTATCGACTAAGCCTAAATCCAATGCCTGCTTACCTGTCCAAACCCGTCCTTGAGCATACGTTTCTACTCTTGCAGTATCGGTATTTCGTCCATCTGCTACTCTTTGCTTGAAGTTGGCATAGATTTCATTGACACCTTGTTGGAATACTTCCCCTTCCATCTCATCCAAAGGACGGGTCAAAAAGCCCGAAATTGGAAAGTCGGAATACTGTGTGGTTTTCACTCGGTCAAAAGTCACGCCTACTTTGTTGTTGAAAAAGTCGTTGGCATCCAATAGCATACCAAATACACCGATAGAACCTGTAATCGTATTTTCATGTGCTACAATTTTGTCTGCTGCTACGGGAATGTAATAACCGCCTGAAGCCGCCACATCACCCATTGAAGCCACAATATTGATGCCCTGCGCTTTTGC
>JBMYXW010000065.1:0-9723 GCA_049608825.1 Chitinophagales bacterium | reverse complement strand
AAGGCTGCCTGCAAAAACAAAGAATTTGATATAGGCAATGTACTGGTAGTGAAAGAAAACACTATCGGTGGTGAAAAACATATTGTCAACTTTCCTACAAAAAAACATTGGAGAGGAAAATCTAAATATGAATTTATTGAAATAGGATTGAAGGCTTTGGTAGAAGCTATTGCCGAATATGATATAAAAAGTATCGCCATACCTCCTTTGGGATGCGGTTATGGTGGTTTGCAGTGGCAAAATGTAAAAGAATTAATAGAAAAGTATTTATGTGATTTAAAAGATATTGAAGTAGTCGTGTATATGCCTAATGAGGAAGTAAAAGCCTTATTAAAAAATCAAGAAAAGCAAAAGCAAGTTAAACTTACACCTGCAAGAGCCATGCTTTTGTATGCGTTATTCTATTATGAAACGTTAGATGAAAATAGCAATATCTTCGTTGCCAACAAGTTGGCTTATTTCTTTCAACGATTGGGTGTAAGTGATTTCAACCGTTTGAATTTCAAAGCACATTATTATGGTCCCTACTCTGAACAAGTTGTTCACGTATTACACTATCTTAATGGTGCATACCTAAAGGGGTTGGAACAGATGAGTGTGAAACCCTTTGAAACTATTGAATTGATATATGAGAATTTAGATGAGTTGAGTGATTATATTCACAAGGAATTGGGAAGCGAACGACTTCAAAAACTCAAAAATTTGATGCGATTGGTGAATGGTTTTCAATCTCCCCTGTCTTTGGAAATTTTGGCATCTGTCGACTATATTTTGAAAGACCAACCCAATGCAAATTTGGAGTTCATTACCCAAGAAATTCAAAAATGGAATCCTTGCAAAAAGCGTTTGTTCAAAAAAGAATACATTCAAATAGCTTATAAACATTTGATGGATTATCGAGATGGTTTACACAACACTAAATAAAAAACTATGTACACCTATGGAAAACATCAACAACGGCAAAGCCAAAATTCACACATTCACACCTCTTTTGAAGGAACAAAAATTACCATCCCCTCTCCTACCAATTGGCTTACACTTATTTTTGGCACACTTTGGTTGATAGTTTGGTGTGTCATGTTTATAGTTACGTTGCAAACGGACATACTCTTTTCTAATACAAGTGGTGTTGATTGGTTTTCTATCATTTGGGTAGTTTCTTGGATATTAATGGGAAGTTTCGCAATCGTATTGGTGTTTTGGGGTTACTTTGGAAACGAAACTTTGTTGATAAAAGAGAATCGTTTACACTTCAACAAAACCATTTTTAATATTGGCATTAAAAGAGTGTTAAGTGTCCGAAAAATCAATAGAATTCGCTTCAATGAAATCAAAATCAAATGGGGAGACAAAGGCAGCACTTGGCATTATTGGGGAGTTGGCGAAGGGAAAATTAAACTCACTTATGGAAAGAAAATACATTCCTTTGGCTTGGAGTTGGACGATGCAGAGGCGAATTACTTGGTCAGTTTGTTGAAGAAAGAAATTGAGCCTTAATCATATTGCAGCAATATCTGACCTTCAAAAAATGAAAATAAACAGATAAAATATGCCTTAATTATAAACCAATATGTATATTTGTCAATAAATTAGCCTTGTCTAAACATAGACTACTTTCTATCAAAAGTTAATCTAACCCAATATTAAGAAAATATGAAGCAGTACGTATGTCTCCTACTACTATTCTTGTTTGGAATAACTTCTTTGACCGCCCAAAACTTTGATGTGGATTATGAACCACTGAAAGTCAAAGGCGAAATACCAAAAGAAATCCTAACCGCTTCTTCCCAAAAATACAAAGCCAACAAAGAATCCATTGGACGAGAAGACAAAATCAAAACCCGAAAAGATAAGGAGAAATTCTACCTCCAAAGCAGCTTCGTAATTGATGAAATGATGAGAAGTGGTAGGGTTTTGTTCAATGATGAATTGAGTGTATATGTTAATAAAGTAGCCGATAAATTATTGGCACACAATGTTGATTTACGGCAAGAACTCAATTTCTATACCATTAAATCACCCATCGTTAATGCTTTTGCAACCGACAGAGGAAGTATTTTTATCAGTGTAGGTTTACTGGCACGTTTGGAAGACGAGGCACAACTGGCTTATATTTTGGCACACGAAATTGTGCATTATCAAGAGAAGCACAATATTCAGACCTATGTGGAATATGCTGAAATAGAATTGGACAAAGACTACACTCGTTCAAAAAGTTATGAAAAGTTATTAGAAAAAAACAACTATTCTAAGGAGCTGGAACACGAGGCAGATGATGCAGGTTTGGAGATTTTTTTGAAATCCGATTATAACTTTGAATCCATTCCCAACGTATTTGACATTTTAGGGCTTGCACACGTACCACATACCAATGTGACCTTCAATCCTCAGTTTTTGCATACAGCCAATATTCAATTCGCAGCAAATTATTCATTAGATAGTGTTGCTATAATTAAACCTCACAAGGTAAATTCTAATGAAAGTACACATCCGAGTACCAAAGAACGCAAAAGTAAATTATTGGATAAGCTAATCAATAAACCCGATAACAACAAGCCGAAATTTTTAGTTTCTGAAGCTGAATTTAACCGCATCAAAAAAACTGCTCAATTCGAGTTATGTAACCTTTTTCTGCGATACCAAGGTTACATTTGGGCAGTTTATCACACTTATGCCTTACTACAAGAACACCCCAATAATCAATTCTTGATGAAAATATTGGGTAAGTCGCTTTATGGTTTGGCACAATACAAAAATGCAGGTCGTTATAGTGAAGTTCTGCCTTATGACTACAAAGATTTTCAAGGTGAAATTCAAAAAGTGTATCATTTATTTGAAAAAATGCACTCAAAAGAATTAAGCGTATTGGCAGCAGTTCACACTTGGGAACTGCATCAAAAATTTCCAGAATCAAAAGAATTGGAGTTGATGGCAAGAGATATGATAGAAGACTTGGCGATTTATCCAATTGAAAAACCTTTTGAGTTTTTTCAAAAAGAACGAGGCAACAGCAAATTAGCTAAGGCGGATTCTTCTTTTGCCCGCTATGGTTTAGGTGATTTGATAGAAAACGAAACAATTATTGAATGGTTAGAAAATGGCAAAAAGTACCGCAAGGATTTTAATGAAAAAGACGAGTATTATGAGACAAGCAAGGGGAAAGAAACCTTCAAGAAAGAGCGAAAAGAGGAACGCAAAAAAGGGAAGTCTTTGGGTATTGATAAAATAGTATTCATTAATCCGACCTATATTCATATCAATGCTCGAAAAGAAACACCTTACCGCTATATCGAGTCTGAACAAACTCAAAAAAAACTGAATGGTTGGATTAAGCAAGTGGGTAAAAAATTGGATTTAGAAACCAATATTTTAGACCTTCGTAACCTCTCAAAAAATAAAGACAATATCAATACCTATCAAGATATTACAGTCTTGACCGAATGGGTTGATGAACATATATCTCACAACATGTTTATGATCAATAGCAATTACGACGAAATTCTTGCTTTGGCAGATAAATACGGTTCAGACTATTTTTCTTATGCAGGTGTACTTTCCTACAAAAGGAAAAGACGACCTAATACGAAATCTATCCTTACTTATAGAACTAAATATGAATGTTTGCACTTCAATTTAGTATTTGATATTCGCCAAAATAAAAAAATACTGACCGAAGCAAACCTAACAAGATATCAAGATAATGACATCATTATTCGACAGAATATTTACTGGGCAATGCTACAAATGAAGCGAAAATCTAAAAAGAAATAACCCATTTATTCTTCAGAAAAAAATAAACAGATGAAAAAAAGCATACTCTATTTCGCAATCATAATTATTTGCTGCATATTTTCCTCTACTGCCAATGCTCAATCTGCTCCAGGCTTGGTAGGCAAGAGGCTGACATTTTTCTATGATTTTAATGCGTATTACAATTCATCCGCCGTCGATGGCCCGATTGACAATGGGCTTGATGTGGAGAATAATTGGTTTAATAGAATTTTTGCTTACAAACAGATTTTAGGAGCAGACTATGCTTTGTCTCGTACACTAAGTGTTGGTATAGATGGTGGTTATACCAATCGTCGTATAAGTGATACCAGAAGTCTCTATTACACAACAGAGTATATTCAGCATCACCTCTCTACTCGTGAGATTGGTGTACGACTAAAATTCTTCCCTGCTAAAAAAGGAGGAATTGCCCCGATAGGATTTTACAATCAAGTTCGAATTTTTAGATTGTGGCTCAAAAGCGAGATGCGTTTTGAAGAAAAGGAATTCATAGATCCTTCAATGTTGCACATTTACGAAGAAAGAGGAACATTCGCAGTGTCTTATGGTTTTGGGAGACAAGGAATTTTGTTCGAAAATATCATTTATCATCTTGGCTATGAGATAGGTATAGCAATCGCACCAAAAGACAAGGAGTACAATTTTATTGACGATTTCATTAGTAGTTCAATTTTTTCTGCCAATGCTTTTAGACTGAAGGCAGGGCTTGCTTTGCCGATTTTTTAGGTTAATAAAGATTTGTAAACGTTTTGATTGCTTTGGCGTTAAATTGGAATACAACAACAACGCTCATTAATTAAAATAGTTACAAAGATGAAATTTTTTCAAGAATTTAAGGAATTTGCCGTCAAGGGAAATGTGATAGATATGGCAATTGGTATCATCATCGGTACAGCCTTCAATAAAATTGTCAGTTCTTTGGTTAAAGACATCATCACCCCACCAATAGGATTCCTCCTCGGCAATGTCGATTTTACCGACCTACAAATCACGCTCAAAGCCAAGGAAGTGGGCGCAAATGGAGAAGTCATTCAAGAAGCAGTTGCCATCACTTACGGTCATTTTATACAAGCGGGAATTGACTTCCTATTAATTGCCTTTTCGATGTTTGTGGTCATCAAAGTGATGAACAGCCTCAAACGAAAATCAGAAGATGAAAAAGAAACTACGACTCCTACTCCCAAAGACATTCAATTGTTGGCTGAAATACGAGATGTAATGAAGCAGGTGGAGGCGAATACAACAAAAGACAAATAATTGATAAACTTACTAACCGAACTCCTCTACAATTTAGACAGTTTCTTGCAGCAAATGGTCGCCCTCTATCCTTATGCTGCCTATCTCCTATTCTTCGCCATCGTATTCCTCGAAACGGCATTCATTCCTCTGACTCCTTTATTGCCAGGTCATGGATTGTTGATAGTCGTAGGCGCATTGGCTGCCAAAGGAATAGTGAGTTTGGAGTGGGCAATTCCTGCCTTGTTGTTGGGAGGTATATTGGGAAATGTGGTCGCTTATCGACTAGGACAATATTTCGGACCATCTATTTTTGAGCGCACTTCTTGGCTCGAACAAAAACACTATGATGAAGCCCATCAATTTTACACACAACATGGTAGTATGGCTTTTGTGCTTTCGAGATTCGTGCCAATGGTGCGGGTTTTGATGCCTTTGGTGGCGGGTATGACCCAGATGAATTACCTTGATTTTATGAAAAGCAATGTGTTGAGCATGGCTTTTTGGGTATTAAGTCTTACCTTAGTCACTTACTACTTGGGGCATATTCCGTTTATTCGACAGAACTTTATGACAATGGTTATTGGAGTCGCAGTAGTGGGTTTTGCAGTCTTGATAATAGCTACTTATCGCTCCTATTTTCCAGACAAAAAATGAGGAAAGGTTTAGACTTTTGTAGTTTTTCTTTCTAAAAGCCCGTCATTTATTTCACTCTCCTTCAATTCTTTAAATCAAACTACAAAAGTCTTTACTCCAAATTAAGGAAGTCAAAACCTTCAATTGTTGCGCCACATCTGCCACAAAAGTCCCAACAACAACATGCCTGCCAATACAAAACCAATCAAACTAATATATGGAATCCCATAACTACTCAAAGGTCCAGCAAAGCTTCCAGCAGTCATCACAATAGCGGAAGTCATCAAAATACCCACAATCAACAAAGCAATAACAAAACGATTCCCAATTCGGTCAAAGGATTGAAGGAAAATCTCAAAATTCTCTAATACCAAACGAGATTGGTATTTGCCCTTTCGCATTTGCTGCAAAATCTCCCTTGCTTCAATCGGAAAAGTCGTGGCAAGACTCATGAAGCTGGTAAAAACTGTATAAGCATCCGAAGCCAAGTTTTTGGGCGAATATTGTTCTTGAATCAGTTTTGCACCATAAGGTTTCACGTATTGAAACACATTCATATCGGGGTGCATACTTTTACCGATTCCCTCCAAAATGGCGATGGCTCGCAAAATAATAAACACACTGCTAGGTACTCTAAGTTTGTAAGTATAAATGAGTTTTTGGATACGTGCGGTCAAGTCTGCAATACTACTCTCACCTACGTCCAAAGCCGAAAAATCTTCTACCAATAGATTGAGGTCTTGTTCCAAAGCCCGCATATCCTCCACTTGATCGTCAATCGCCAGTTTCCGCAAATTAATCGCCATGGCTTGTGGGTTTTGCTGAACCATCCCAATGAAAATTCCCGAAAAAGCATACTTGTCTCGTCGGGTTAATTTACCGACCATCCCAAAGTCAATCAAACAAATCACCCCATCTTCTCGCACCAAAACATTGCCAGGATGTGGATCGGCGTGAAAGTAGCCAAACTCAAAAATCTGGGTGAGGTAAACGTTCATTCCATTCTCTGCAATCTGGGTAGGACTCAAACCCCATTTTTTGATTTGCTCAATATCGGTGATTTTGCAGCCCTTGATAAACTCCAAGACCAATACTCTTCCTGTTGAGATGGATTTGTAGGCATTGGGAACATAAAACTCGGTGCGGTCTTTGTAAAATTCTCTGAACTGCAAGATATTTCGAGCCTCGTTTTTGTAGTCCAGTTCCTTCTGCATACTGCGCTCAAAAGCTTCCACCACATCCATCGGATTCAAAATTCCAAGACCTTCAAAGTAGGTTTCTCCTCGCCGTACAATCTCTTTGATAATCGAAATATCTGTCTCTATCAATTCAGCCACTTCGGGGCGTTGTACTTTGACCACGACTCGTTCGCCCGTCTTCAATTTGGCGGCATAAACCTGTCCAATAGAGGCTGCACCAATGGGTTTTTCATTGAAATAACTGAACACCGACTCCAAAGGCTTGCCCATATCCTCTTCAATGATTTGACGAGCCAATTCATATTTGAAGGCAGGCACATTGTCCTGCAATTTTTCGAGTTCAAGAATGAGTTCTTTGGGGAGAAGATCGGGGCGATTGCTCAACACCTGTGCCCCCTTGATGAAGGTTGCACCCAATTCTTCGACCGCCAAACGGACTCGTTCCCAACGGCTGTATTCAAAAACAGGTTTTTCGGCTCTCAACCAAGTCAATCGTCTTTTTTGAGGCACAAAACCCTTCAAAGGCGTATTCGTCACCATATCTTCAAAGCCATACTTCAACAGGATAGCGATGATTTCTCGTGTGCGATTGATATTTTTAAGCGTTTGGTCGAAAAACATCTACTGCTAAATGGTTTTATGGTTGAACTGCTAAATTTGAAGCAGGTGATTATATCCAAATCAAAGCTAACAAATTCTTGGCAGAATGAGAATTAAAAGCTCAAATGCAACGTTTTGGGTTCAATAAGCTCTCTTTTAAGAAAAAACAAACAATAAATATGCCTATCAACAAAGTAAACCTCTCCAAATTGTCTCGCTGCAATCAGTACTGGGACGAAATGACTCCAATAGAAGGTGGGCGTTTGTGTACGGACTGCAGTCGATGTATCGTTGATTTTCGAGACAAAACACCTCACGAAATTGCAGTAATGCACGCCTACAAGCAAGGTGCTTTGTGTGGCATTTATTCGGAAGAGCAGCTCAATGGAGCGAAAAAAAATATACCAACTTCAAGCCGTTTTGCTTATGCAAAATCTTTGTTGATGGGCATTGGTGTCTTGACTTCAACTACGAATTTATCGGCTCAAACGAAGCAGGTCAAACCAGATATTGAAGTGGTGGAAATGGAAGGAAATCTGACTACAAAAGATATATTGAAAGAAAAAACTCAACAAGGCTCCATTGAAGTAGAAGTCGCTACAAATCCTTTTCTAGTAAAAGGGAAGGTTACGGACGGAAATACGAGTGAAGCTTTACTGGGTGTTACGCTATGGATTCAAGGCACAACAGTGGGGATTGCCACGGATATGATGGGAGAATTTTCACTTGATTTGAAGGGCGAAATTCCCAATATTGAGGCAAATTCTGAATTCATTTTGGTCTGTCAATACATTGGATTTGAGACACAAGAAATCCCTCTTAACTTTGGAGAAGAAGCTTATTCTAATATGCTTATCAAGATGGAAGAAAGTGTAGAAATCATTGAATTTATGGTTTATGAACGCCGTCCTTTTCATAAAAGAGTTTGGCGAACCTTGACTTTTCCATTTCGCAAGATTGGGCAGTTGTTTAGAAAAAAAGATTGATGTTTCTTATTTCTGTTTCAGTGTACTACAACTGTTGCCAAAATGGAAAATTGTTGGCAAAGTCTTCTACGAAAGTAATTGAAATTCTTTTTACTTTCGCCTCACTTTATAATTCATCCATTCCACTATGAACTGCAAAACAAACTCCTTTTTATTATTCAGTCTTTTCCTATTCCTATCAACTCACCTTCAAGCTCAACCTTTAGCCGAAGCCAAACCCGAAACAGTGGGACTTTCTGCCAAACAATTGGAGAATATTGATGCCTTGTTTGAACAATACATTGACAAAAATTGGCTACCAGGCGGTACCGTTTTAATCGCTCGAAAAGGCAAGGTTGCCTACTTCAAAGCCTTTGGAAATAAAGATATTGAATCTAAAACACCTTACCAAAAAGACGACATTTTCCGCTTGGCTTCTATGACCAAAAGCGTGACAACGGTGGCAGCTTTTATGCTCTATGAAAAGGGTTCGTTTCGATTGGACGACCCTGTTTGGTGGTATTTGCCAGCGTGGAAAGACACGAAAGTTTTAGATGCCTTCAATGCGGCAGACAGCACCTACACAACAATTGAAGCAAAAAAAACCGTTACCATTCGACATTTATTGACCCACACTTCGGGTATTTCCTACGATTTTATGGATGCCAAAGCAGGAGCTATTTATGCCAAAAACGGCGCAACCGTTGCTGAGTTGGCGGGAGATGGAATGACCACGGCAAGTATGTCTAAGCGATTATCTGAACAACCTTTGATGCACCAACCTGGCGAAAAATTCACCTATGGACACAGCACCGATGTTTTGGGGCATTTGGTAGAAGTATTGTCGGAGCAGAATTTGGGTGATTTTTTTGAAGAGCATATTTTCAAACCTTTGGGCATGAAAGAAACCCATTTTTACTTACCCAAAACGATGGCGGCTCGGTTAGTGCCTGTCTATTATGAGGCTCAAAATAAAGGTTTGAAAAAACACGACATCCTAACTTATGGCTATCCGATGATGGAAGAAAGAGATTATTATACGGGAGGAGCGGGTTTGAGTTCACCTACAATGGACTATGCGATTTTTGCACAGATGTTGCTCAACAAAGGAAGCTACAATGGTAAGCGTATTTTGGGGCGTAAAACGGTGGAATTAATGACCGAAACCGACCAATTGGAGTATTTAGGTGTTGAAGATTATGGTCTTATGGGTACAAATGGAACGACCTTTTCTTTGGGTTTTTCACAATTGACTTCAAAAAACCTTCACCGTACATCGGGTTCTATCGGAACTT
>JBMYXW010000064.1:0-9791 GCA_049608825.1 Chitinophagales bacterium | reverse complement strand
TGCGCCTTGAAACTGCTTTTTTTATCCAATTGCATCCGCACAGGCAACACACTCACACAATGCGCCACCAAATCTTGATTTCCTGCAATCGCCTGACCCGCAGCCACAACACCCAACACAAAATCATCCTGTCCCGACAAACGGTGCAAAAAAGTTTGGAAAGCGGCATACATCATCACATAAAAAGTCGTTCCTTGTTTCGCCCCTGCCTTCTTCAATTGGAGGTATTCTTCCTTCGTCAAATGCAGCGTTTCCATTGCAGAAGTGAAAGTCTTAAAAGGAGGTCGCACCCTATCTGTCGGCAACTCCAACACAGGAATTTCTCCTTCAAATTGCTTCACCCAATACGTCTCCGCTTTCTGAAACGCCTCACTTTCCTTCGCCTTTTCTTCCTCCAATACATAGCCACTCAACTGCTTGGGCTGCTTCATTACTTTCGCATTCATCCCCACACTTTGGGCATACAATTCACCCAAATCATTGATTAAAATACCCAATGACCAACCATCCGAAACGATGTGGTGGACGGTTAGAAAGAGAAGATGAATTGGTGATTGGTCTTGAGCGAAAACCTTGTCAACGGTCGCAGACTTTGACAACGGTTGGAGTGGGTTACTTGTATCCGTTTCAACTGTTGACAAGGTTCGAGAACCGTTGTCAAAGTTTTCATTAACCTTTATTAATTTGAAACGAACAAGTGGTCCTTCACCCAAATCAAAAACCGTCTCCGCCTCCAATTCATGCAATTCCTTCAATCTCCCCTCCAATTCTTCCGCACCCAAATCTGTCAAATCCAACAAAGGCACATTTACCTCCATTGAAGGGTGAATAATCTGCACCTGCCCATCCTCACTAAAAGTCGTTCTCAAAGCTTCATGTCGCTCCACCAAATTCTCAATTGCACGTTTCAGCGCAAGCTCATTCAAATCACCCTCCAATCGAATCTGACTCGACAAATTGTACGCCATTGACGCTCCGTTTCCCAACTGATTGCTCAACCAAATTTCGGTTTGACCTTCGGTCAAAGGAACGGAAACCTTGTCAACGGTCGCAGACCTTGACAACGGTTGAAGTGAGTTCGTTTCAACTGTTGACAAGGTTCGAGAACCGTTGTCAAAGTCTCCACTACCACCCAAATGTTTAGGCGTTCCAACAATCAAATTCAAATCCTCTCCACCATAAGGCTCAAAAAACCCTCTATCAAACATCTCCTGAATCGAAGTCCTATACGCCTTAAACGCAAACTCCAAATCCTCATCCGTATGTGCCGTTGAAACAAAACCCGAACGCTCCGTTTGATGCACCCCATGATAGCGCAAAGCATGGAAAAACAAATCCGAAAGCGGATTTCCGTCAAGGATTTTGACCGCCAAAACCGAAGAAGTCGATTTAATCGCCAAGGGTGCTTTTGTCTCCAAAAACAAATCCCGAAGTCGTGCTGCAAAAGCCATCCCACGCTCATTCAGTTGTTCCTGCAATTGAGGGCCGCCCGCTTTGATTTGCTTCAAAGTCGCCAAAGCCGAAGCCAAACAAAGCGGATGTTTCACAAACGTACCGCCATAAAAAGTCACCAAAGCTTCGGGGAAAGAATCATCTCCAAACTGCCATTGACCACCATCAAAGGCATCCAAATATTTCGCTTTGCCCGCCACAATTGCCATCGGCAAACCGCCACTCGCAATTTTTCCATAGCAGCAAATATCCACTTCAATATTGTACCAAGCCTGCGCCCCACGCTGATGCAACCTAAAACCGTTCACCATCTCATCAAAAATCAGGGCAATATTGCCTTCTTCTGTCACCTTCCGCAATTCTTTCATCAACTCAAATTGCTGCAAATGCGGTTGCTGTGTCTGAACAGGTTCTACCAATATTGCCGCCAAATCGTGGGCATATTCTCGAATGATGTTCAATACATTTGGGTCTTCTTTCTTCAAAATCAACACATTCTCCACCGAAGCTTTTGGAATCCCAGGCGCAACAGGCAAAGTCTTCAATTTGCCTCGAATCGTGACAGGTCGCCCCAACATTTCATCCGTAATGCCGTGGTAATCCCCTTCAAAATATGCGATTCGAGTCTTGCCCGTCACCGTCCTTGCCGCCCGAACTGCTGCTGAAAGCGATTCAGAACCCGTATTAACCATCGTTGCCCGTTCCGTACCTGTAATCTCACACACCAAATTCGCCACCTGTTTCGCCAAAGGTGTTTGAACCGTCAATTCTATTCCCTTCGACAATTGCGTTGCCACTGCTTCTTGCACAAAATCAGGTGTATGCCCAAACAATGCAATCCCAAAACTCATCATGAAATCCACATACTCATTGCCATCCAAATCGTAAATTTTTGCGCCTTTGGAGTGCGAAGAAGCAATTTGGTAAATGCCCTCTTTCCACAATTTGTTGAAGGATTGAATCGAACGAGGGTCAGACAAATGTTTGCGTTGTCCCTGCGCCAATGCTTTGGAACTTTTGGTTCGCTCATTGTAGTTCGCCATGAATTCTTGCAACATTCGCTGCTGAAATGGAGTGATTTCTGCGGTACTTTTACTCACAGGTTTCCACGGACCGAAAGCTTTTCTTTCTTGTGTTTCTTCGGTTTTGTGTTTAGGTGTTTGGGTGTTTGGGTGTTTATGTTTTGTATCGGCGAATTTGTGAGATACTCCGTTATTGCTTGGTTGATGCTTTTTATTTGATATTCCGTTCTTACTTGTTTGTTGTTTGATTGGTACTTCATTATTGGAATGATGACCGTTGGAGCTGAAACTTTGACGACGGTTAACAACCTCGTCAACAGTTGAAGCAGGTTGAATATTTTGTCCTTGTAATAAAGCCAACTGCTGCTGCATCAACGCCATTTGTTGGCTAAGAATGTTTTCAATTGCAGAGCCGTTGGTGTTGGTGATTGGAGACTGAGGATGTAAATTCCCCCTTTGAAGGGGGTTGAGGGATGTTTGCGCCAATGGTTGTTGATAATTCACCGCTTCAACTGTTGACAAGGTTCGAGAACCGTTGTCAAAGTTTTCGCTAACCCCATTATCAATTATCAATTCTCCATTTTCAATTATTTTTTCCTCCTGAAACATCTCCGCTGGAATATGCTTGTCAATATATTCTGACAGCGCATCAATCGTTGGAGCTTCCTCAAACAATTGGCGAAAGGTTAGCTTCAATTCAAATTGACGGTTAATATCCGTAATTGCTTGGGTCAAAAACAAGGAATCAAAACCCAACTCCAAGAAGGTGGCTTGCTCCTCCATTTCTTCGGGTTCTACGCCACTCAATTCAAATAAAACATCTTTAATTTTTGCAGTAATGCGCTCTACTCTTGGTTGTGTTTGAGTATTCATGTTAGTTTGGGTTTGTGGGTTTGTGTGTAGAGACGTTTTACTAAAACGTCTGTACGTGTTTGTGTATTCAGATATTTGTGCCTCTGTGCCTTCGTATTCAAATTGTTGTCCATTCCCCTGTGTCTCTGTGACTCTGTGTTCAATCTGCTGTCCATTTCTCTCCATCTCTCCGTCTCTCCGTTCAACATTCCGTCTGCCGTCCACCGTATTCCGTCCATCGTCCACCGTATTCCGTCCACCGTCCACCGTATTCCGTCCACCGTCCACCGTATTCCGTCCATCGTCCACCGTATTCCGTCCATCGTCCACCGTCTGCCGTCCATCGTCTGCCGTCACAAAAGGCTCAATCCAATACCGTTTTCGCTCAAAAGGATAAGTAGGCAATGGAGTCCGTTTCGCATTTTGATTCACATAAAAAGCTTTCCAATCCAATTCGACTCCTGCCAACCAAAGTTTCGCAACGGTTTTGTAAAGGAATTCCACATCATTTTTTGGTTCTTTGGGGTGGCGAACCGAAGCTAAAATCAACTGCTTAGAATTTTTGGCAGGATGCTGACGGGCAAAAGTCGAAAGTGTTTGTCCAGGTCCTACCTCCAATAAAGCCCGATTCGGCAAAGCGAAAATTTCCTCCAATCCATTCGAAAAACGCACCGTATTCCGTAAATGACTCACCCAATATTCGGGAGTCATCACCTCTTCTGTACTCGCCCAAGTTCCGCTAACATTGGAAACAAAAGGAATCTGAGGTTCTTGAAAATGGATGGTTTGTAAGAAATCGTGGAACTGCCCCATGATGGGCGCAACTTGTGGAGAATGTGCCGCTACTTTGATGTGAATCCGTTTGGCATCAATATTTTCGGTAATCAATCGCTGCTGCAAAGCATCAATCGCTAACACCGTTCCTGAAATCACACAATTGTTGGGTTTGTTGATAGCCGCAAAACTCAAATCACCTGTCAAATATCGACTTGCCTCCAATTCTGTCATCGGCACACTCAACATACCTCCTTCTACTTCCAAACTTTCAAACAGTTTTCCACGAGTGTAAACCAATGCCAATGCTTCCTCCAAAGTAAAAACTCCTGCAAGACAAGCGGCTGTATATTCACCCATGCTGTGACCAATCATTTCGGAGGGTGTGACTCCCCAAGATTGCCACAATTTGGCTAAAGCGTATTGGATGGTGAGCAGGGTTGGTAGGGCGAGAGAAGGGCGGCGAAGTTGGGTGGCGAGTTCTTCATCGCTACAAACGTCGCCGAATCCGTTGGATGTCGGCGAGTTTTTCGCTACATTGGAAGATTCGGCGACACCTGCAAGGTTCGCCGACATCTGGCTATCTACGATGAACTTTCTTACCTCCAATCCGTGATTGCGCTCCAATATCTCCAAACAGTCTTCAACCAATCCTCTAAATACTTCATTTTCCGCATACAAATCCTTCGCCATTCGCACATACTGCGCTCCACCTCCTGCAAACAAAAACACCATTGAAGGTGCTGCTCCTTGCTGCAAACCCGAAACTGTATTTGGGTTTTTCACATTCTCCAAAGCTGTAATCGCTTCTTCGTGGTTTTTGGCAATGACTGTCCTTCGGTGTTGGAAATGTTGGCGACCAACTGCCAAAGTGTAGGTTGCGTCTGTTAAACTCAATTCTGCTTCTGGCTTTCTTTGAAGGAAAACAGATAAGTCTTGAGTACTTTCTTGAAGTGCGTTTTCTGTTTTTGCAGAGAGCAGGAATAGTTGATGTCGTTTCAACTGTTGACAAGGTTGAGAACCGTTGTCAAAGTTTTCACTAGCCTTGTCAACAGTCGAAGACTTTGACAACGGTTGAAGCAGTAAAGGAGCTTCCTCCAATATCACATGTGCATTCGTTCCTCCCAATCCAAAAGAGCTCACACCAGCCCTTCTTGGAGTCTCGCTTCGTTTCCATCGCTGCAAACGCTGATTCACATAAAAAGGTGATTTGTCAAAAGGAATTTGAGGATTGGGATTTTTGAAGTGCATCGTTGGCGGCATCAATTCGTAGCAAAGCGACAAAGCCGTTTTGATGATGCCTGCCACGCAAGCCCCAGAATCTAAATGTCCAATATTGGTTTTGATGGAACTGATGGCACAAAATTGTTTTTTGTCCGTTGTCTTGCGGAAAGCTTGTGTCAAGGCAGCCAATTCGATTGGGTCTCCCAAACGTGTACCAGTTCCATGTGTTTCAATGTATTGGATGTCGTTTGTGTTGATACCCGCTTTCTTTTGGGCAGCTTCAATGCAAGCCGCTTGCCCTTTGACGCTTGGGGCTGTGAAGCCGATTTTGTCAGCACCATCGTTGTTGATAGCCGTTCCTTTGATGACCGCATAAATGTAGTCGCCATCTTCAATCGCTTTGTCCAACTTTTTGAGGACGATAACGTTGATGCCGTTTCCTCGCACCATTCCTTTTGCGTCAGCATCGAAAGCTTTGCAAGTGCCATCTGGTGAAAGTGGTCCTCCTTCGGTGTATTGATAGCCTGAAGCCAAAGGTGCTTGGATGCGTCCACCGCCGACCATGACCATATCGCTGTCACCACTCAACAAACTTTGACAAGCTAAATGGACACCTACGCCTGAAGTCGAGCAAGCGGTTTGAATGTTTACAGCTGGTCCTTTGAGGTTGAGTTTGTAGGCAACTCGGGTGATGGAAAAGCTTTTTTCGCTGCCGATGGTGCTGGTGTATTCACCTGATGCTTGGAGCAAATCGGGATGCGTGGCGATGTTTTTGGTGAAGTAGGTGTTTTGTGCCACTCCTCCAAAGATGCCGATTTTGCCTTCGTAGTTTTCGGGATTGTAGCCCGCATTTTGGAGAGCGGAATAGGCGGTTTCTAAGAATACTCGGTGCTGTGGGTCCATCATTTTGGCTTCTTTGGGATGATAGCCAAAGAATTTTGCATCGAAGCAATCGGGATTGTCTAAGGTATAGTGTCGCCCTACAAAATTTGGGTCGTCCAATATATTGGGGTCTAATCCTGCCTTCAATAAATCTTCTGCGGTGACTTTTTTGCCGACTTCTGTGCCATTGACCAAGTTCATCCACAATTCGTGTGGGGTGTTGGCTCCTGGGAGACGGACGGCGATGCCGATGATGGCGATGTCTTCTTTTTTGTGTTTAGGTGTTTGGGTTGATAATTGTGTTTGAGGGTTTGGGTTGGTAATTGTGTTTGGGTGTTTGGGTGTTTGGGTATTTTGAAGTGGTTCTTCCGAATCCATAAATTCTTGTTGTATTCCCGCCTCAACTGTTGACAAGGTTCGAGAACCGTTGTCAAAGTTTTCGCTTGGAATGGAAACATTGTCAACAGTCGCAGACTTTGACAACGGTTGAAGTAGTGGTTGATAACCCAACTCCTCTGCCAATTCCCAAATCGCTCCACTCAAAAAATTATCTTCCTTCACCTTCTTCCAAGTCTCTGCCAATTTCGGATTGATTCCTTTTTGTTTCAATAATTTGTCGTCACTCATAGAGCGAGAATCCTTGTAAATACCATCCACCATTTTTTGGTTGAGATCTTGGTAGGGAGTAATTAGGTTGGGGTGGTAATCCAAGCCGATTTGAGCGCACAATTGGCGCATGAGTTTTTCGGGTTGGGCAACCAACTCTTCGTATTGCAGCCTGAATTGACGGTTTTGAGGAATGGATTGGAGGAAATCCACTGTGTTTTTGTGGCTTTGTAGCCAAACCAATTCGCCGAGTTCTTGGGTATTGAAGGGGTGTTTTTTGATGTGCAATACTTGGTCGAAGTGGTATTTCTCGAAAGATTTAACCATTGAATAAGGATGTCGCACCAAATGTATGTAAATTGCTTTTTGGTCGAACATTTGCTCGGCTCGCTTCAATGCGTTGCTGTCGAGGGCATAGGAAGGGGATTTATCGAGCAAATGGTGGTCGCCTGCCCATTGCTGCAATTCTTGAAATACTTGTGTTGTGCTGTATTCTTTTTGCTCCAATTTCTGCAAAATGCCTTTGGCGGTGTCGGCATCACATTTTTTCAATTCCATGACTGCTCGAACTAATCCTTCTAACCACAAACTGAATTTGCCACTGTATGCGTGGCTTCTTTCCTCCAATGTGTTGAAGTGGAGCAATTGTAGTTCGTTTGCTCCAAAAATTTCGGGATGCCCTGCTAACATGACCCGCAAGAGGCTTGTGCCTGAACGAGGTGGGGCGATGATGAAGATTGGGGGTCGGTTGAATTGTTTTATTGCGGAATTGCTGTATTGTTTTACTGTTTTATTGTTGAACTGTTGGATGGTGTGTAGGTATTTGGGGAAGGTTTTTATAGAACGACTGACGGTGGACGGTGGACGGTGGACGGAATTTTTGCTTGTGTCCGCTTTAACTGTTGACAAGGTTCGAGAACCATTGTCAAAGTTTTCGCTCACCTTGTCAACGGTCGTAGACCTTGACAACGGTTGAAATGACGATAGTTCTTCCTTGTAATTTTCCTTCAGCATTGCTGCATATTCTGCTATTGTTGGATTGTCAAAAATCGTGGTGATGAAAATGACAGCCTTCAACTCTTCTTGAAGCTCTCCAATGAATTGTGCGGCTTGTATGGAATTTCCGCCGAGCTCAAAAAATTTGTCATGGCGACCAACAGGGCTAATATCTAAGAGTCTTTCCCAAATTTTTGCTAAGTGTTTTTCCAAATTACCTGTTGGCTCAATAAAAGCTTGCTCCAAAACGGGGCGCAATTTGGTGGGTTCGGGTAAGGCTTTGCGGTCGATTTTTCCATTGGTGGTGAGGGGCATTTGTGGAAGGAATACGAAGGCTGTTGGTAGCATGTATTCGGGTAGTTTTTCTTCCAAGAATGCTCTGATTTCTGATACGTTTAGGGCTGAGTCGGGGTGTAGGCATAGGTAGGCAACCAGTTTTTGTTGGTTGACTTGGTGTTGGTTTTTGAGGACGACTACGGTTTCTTTGACGGCTGTGTGCAGTCCTATGGCGACTTCTATTTCGCCTAATTCGATTCGGAAGCCTCTGAATTTTACTTGGTAGTCTTTGCGTCCTAAGAATTCGACATTGCCATCTGGCATCCAACGGGCGAGGTCGCCTGTGCGGTACAGAGTACGTGTTCGTGTGTTTGGGTGTTTATGTTGATAATTGTGTTTGGATGTTTGCATTTGCAGAGACGTTTTAGTAAAACGTCTGTACGTATCGTTTTTACCATGCAAAGGCATATTTGTATTGTAGAAAGGATTTTGGATGAACCTTTCTGCGCTGAGTTTGGGGCGGTTCCAATAGCCTCTTGCAAGAATTTCTTTTGTTCCTCCAATGAAAATCTCTCCTACTTCTCCTTCTTTAACGGGTTGTAAATCTTCATTTAGGATGAAAATTTCGTAGTGTTTGATGGGGGTTCCGATGGGTACTTTTTCGTTGTTGAATCCTTTGGGGATGGTGAAGAAGGTGCAATTAATGGTGGCTTCTGTGGGACCGTAGAGGTTATAGAGTTGGCATTGAGGGAGGAGTTTTTCGTGTTTTTGTGCCATTGCAGTGGGGCAAACTTCGCCTGATACATTGACGAGTTGAAGGCTTCGCAATTTGTGAGGCGGAGCTTGTTCGAGTATCAAAGTATGTAGTGAAGGAAGGGTCAAAATGTGTGTGACCTGATGGCGTTCGACAAGGTTTGCCAAACGTTGGATGTCTTTTTCTTCGCCTTGTTCGGGCAGTACCAATGTGCTTCCTTGCAGCAATGTCCAGAAAATGGTGAGTACGGACACATCGAAGGAGATGGAACAAGTGAGTAGCATTTTGTCTATTGGATTTGGTGCAATCTCTTGTTGTCCTTCAAGTTGATTCATCACGTTTTCGTGGGTGAGCATTACGCCTTTTGGCTTGCCTGTTGAACCTGAGGTGTAGATGCAATAGGCTAAGTCTGCGGCTTGAGCGATTGGGGTATAATTGTTTGCAGTGCTGTACTGCTCGACTGTTTGCCAATCTTTGTCTATTGTGAAAATATGGGCATTGGTTGGAGGGATTCGGTTGAGGTGTTTTTGCTCGGTGAGGATGACCTTTGCTTGGGCATCTTCGAGCATGAATTGTAAGCGTTTTGTTGGATAATCCACATCAACTGGAACGTAGGCTCCTCCTGCTTTGAGAATGGCGAAAATGCCAATGAGCATGTCTATGGAACGGTCTAAACAGAGTGCTACAAAGTCTTCTTTGCCGATGCCTTGTGATTGGAGGTGTTGTGCCAATTGGTTGGCTTTGGCATTGAAGTCTGCGTAGGAAAGTGATTCTCCATTGGAGGAAATAAGTGCCGTTTTTTTGGGATTTTGGGCAACAATTTCTTCAAATAGTTGAGGAATCGTTAGGTGATTTGGAAAAAACATAAGTGTCGCAGTAGTGTGATTCATTGATTCGGATTAATATACGTCAAAAATTAATGTGTGTTGCAAGTCGCTTGTAACTCGGGGCTT
>JBMYXW010000063.1:9727-9967 GCA_049608825.1 Chitinophagales bacterium | reverse complement strand
CAAAGAATAGGGTAATAATAGAGCATAGGCGGAATTAGAAGTATCTTGTAAAACCGAAAACCTACCAAAACACAGAAAAAAAACAGTGCTTACTCAAAGATGGTTTACAAAACCCTTCTAATTCTTAGCTTATTGGACTTTGTTTTGGTGAATTTCTTTTTCAAACCCTATACGAACTAAAAGAGCAGGGTGAAATCTGATTTGGAAGTTGAGGAAAATGTAGGTTCTGTTAAACTGTTT
>JBMYXW010000063.1:0-9717 GCA_049608825.1 Chitinophagales bacterium | reverse complement strand
TCCATTTCTGTTTGACAACTGCTCATCATTACAGCAATTGCGCCAGAGGACAATACTCCTCCCATTAATATTGAAACACTTTTTAAAGCAGAACGTCTGTTCATAATTTTAGATTTACGATTTTAACGCAAAAGAAATGAGTTGCATTAATAATGCTAGCCCCTATTAAATAAAACAAAATATGAATAAAATACTAATACTATTAGGATTGCTGCTCGTTACTATGTGGGATATAATTGCTACAATTGTAGGTACAGTAGATGTAATTGGTACTAGCACTATTGAAATCTTTATTGCGGTTTTATTTACAATTGTTTTGAGTGGCTTTTTACTAAGTACAATGCCAATAATGAAAAACCCAAAAGATGATTTTGTTTCAAGTGGTTCAAAGTTTTTGTGGTTTCTTGCACTATGTTATGACCTATTCATAAATTATATAGGAAATAAAGCCATTATTACATTAGATGGAGAAATTATAGACTTAGACTTAACACAAATATTCATAATTACAGGATTAACATTATTTGTTACAAGTGCTCCAATTCTGGTTTCGTATCTTATATATGACTAAGGAAATTTTTAGAAAAAAAGTTATGGAACTATTTAGCAACGAGAATATGCAAGGATTTCTTATTTCATTTATTGCCAGTGTTTTGGTAGTAGTATTTACTCAATTAATAAATTCAGCCTTCTTAAGTATTTATAAAAACAATAGAAAGAACTCCTTTAAGAAAGAATTTGCAGACTCAATTGGAAAAATTATTCGGGCAAAGGCGGAAAGAATAACCGAAAAGAAAATACTTAGACTTTACAGAGCGTTATTGCACAAAAACGAAATTAAATTTCCAATTACAATTGAAGAAGCAAAGATAACAGACCTATTATATCTTGATTTATCCAAAGATTTGAATTCAGATTTAGTTGAGGAATATTTAGATGAGTTTGAATTACTACTTTCAAACGCAGAAAAGGACATACTGAAAATTAATGCTTCAATGATAGAAAACCTAAATCAAAATAATAGGTTACCGATTTATCTGGCATTAATAATAATTATTTTTCTAACATTGGGACTATATTTCGTATTAAATAAAATGTAAAAATACATGTAGTGACTGAAACGGGATTTTTTAGCAGAAGCTATCAACTTAGTTTAGCTAAGACCGTCATATACATACTCAATACTATCTCACCCAAAAAATCACCTAATCAAACTAATATTCCTCTGATACCGCTCCAAACTTCCATGCCTAAACTCCACTAAAGCATAAAACACAAACTCCCCAATTCTTATTTGACTCAATAAAAGGTATTGGCGAGTTTTTCAATATGTTCAACGTTTGAAGCGATGCAAGGTTGACCAAATATTAAATACCCCCCAAACTCACTATTCAACCCCAACAAAACCAACCCCTTCAACTCCCAAATCCACGCCCCCCTTAGTCAAGCCCCCCCAAAACTTGGCAACAATTTTGCAACCTTTCCCCCATAAAGCCGTAACTTGCGAACCTACCACAGAAATCCCCCCAATTTTTCAGATACAAGCATTTAGCCCTACCACAAAAAATCTACGACCGACCAACATTAATTCATTAGATGCTTAAATCTGAAGGTATGACTCACTTATACTACTATCTCAATCGACTGCTATGCCTATTATGTATAACAGCAGCACTACTACTCACAACCAACCAAAACCAACTAAACGCACAACTACCAACCGACTTCTCCGACCAACTCGTCAACGGCAGCCTCAACCAAGCAGTCGGCGTAGCATTTGACAACAACGGACGAATGTTCGCTTGGGAAAAAGGTGGGAAAGTGTATGTCTTTGACAACAGTGGCAACATTACCAGCACCTTGATAGACATCGGCGAAGAAGTCGGTAATTGGCGAGACCACGGAATGAACGGCTTTGCGCTTGACCCCAATTTCTTGACCAACGGCTATTTTTACCTTTATTATTTGGTGGACAGACACCATTTGATGAACTTCGGAACAGGCAGTTATAGTTCGACCACCAATGAATATTACAGTGCCACTATCATGCGTGTCACCCGATATACCGCCAATTCCGCCACCAATTTTACAACCACAGTAGCCAACAGCCGAAACGTCATTTTGGGCGCAACACCTTCCACTGGAATACCTTGTTTACACGAATCACATACCGTAGGTTCATTGGTATTCGGAACAGACGGAACACTCTTAGTTTCCTCTGGAGATGGCGCAAGTTACAGCTCGACAGATGTAGGAAGTGCTTCTGAAACCTATTGGAGTCAAGCCCTTGCAGATGGCATCATTCGCCCCGAAGAAAACGTGGGTGCATTTCGTTCACAAATGTTGAACAGCTACAATGGCAAGATTTTAAGAATTGACCCTGCAACAGGAGCAGGTATTTCCAGCAATCCATTTTACAATGCGGGCAATCCCAATTCTGCCGAATCCAAAGTATTTGCCTTGGGCTTACGGAATCCATTTCGTTGCACACTGCGACCAAACTCTGGAAGTACCAATCCAGCCGATGCCGACCCTGGCAACTTGTATATCGGTGATGTGGGCTGGGGAACGTGGGAAGATTTGCATGTGACCACCGAAGCTGGACAAAACTTTGGCTGGCCCATCTTTGAAGGTTTGACCTTTCACACAGGCTACAACAATTCATTGATAGCCAACCAAGATGCGCCCAATCCTTTGTTTGGAACAGGCGGTTGCACCCAAGAGTTTTTCAACTTCCAAGACCTATTGAAGCAAGAAACACCAACGAACAACGAAGCATTTCAAAACCCCTGCAATAGTAGCCAAAACATCACCAACGTTCCGACCTTCTTCCATGCCCGTCCAAAAATAGATTGGCGACATGGCAGCAGTGGCCCTGCACGAACAGGCATATTCAACAGCGGTTCAGCAGCAACCGTTAATTTAGATGCTGCCAATTCTCCTGTTGGAGGAGGAGTTACCTTTGCAGGAAATGCAGCCGTTGGAGGCGCATGGTACACCGATACCGAATTTCCTGCCGAATACCAAAACACGTATTTCCAAGCAGATTACAGCAAAAAATGGATTAAAAACTTTGACTTTGACTCCAATAATGTTCCTACTTATGCAAGGCATTTTTATACCAATGGCCCCGTATTCGTAGATGTCGAAGCGCATCCTTTCGATGGCAGTTTGTACTTCGTAGCCTATCCGAGTCAAATCCGAAAAGTGACCTATACAGGCAATGCCAATCAACCGCCCAATGCCGTAATATCTGCCAATCCAAGCAGCGGAGGAAGTCCTTTGAACGTACAGTTCACTGGCGACCAATCAAGCGACCCCGAAAACAGCGCACTGTCTTATTACTGGACTTTTGGAGACGACAATTGCAGCAATGGCAAACAGATTTTATTTGTAGTCGGAAATACGACTTTGAATGTCGGTGACGCTGCTGCCAAAAACCGTTTAGAAGCATTGGGACATACCCTTACAATTGTGAGCGCACCTACTTCTCAAACAAGCGATGCCAACGGCAAAGACTTGGTGGTGATTAGCTCCACCTGCAATTCTTCGGATGTGAATACCAAATTTCGAGACACCACTGTTCCAGTTCTCGTTTGGGAACCCTACTTATTTGACGACATGCAAATGGCAGGTACAACTGCTGGAACTGACTACGGCTCAACAACCAACCAAACGCAACTAACCATTGCGAACTCAAACCATTTTATTGCATCTGCTCTGACTGGCAACCAAACCATTGCCAATGCGGCAAGTACCCTAACGTGGGGAAGCCCAACGCCTGCTGCTTCAACCATTGCTACCATAAATGGCAATAGCAGCCAAGCACTTATTTTTGCCTACGACACTGGCGACCAAATGCAGGGTTTAACCGCCCCTGCACGCCGAGTAGGATTTTACTTTGCAGATGCAACTGCCTCAGAAGCAACCACAACCAGCTGGACACTATTCACCGCCGCCATCGCTTATGCGCTCGGTTGCGAAGATGGAGTCAGCACTACCCCTAATCCTAACCACACTTACACCTCTGCCACCCCAACGGCTTTCACAGCCACCTTGATGGTGACAGACAATCTAAACCTCCACAGCACCACCACAACCAATATCAACATCAACAACACTGCACCAAACGTAGCAATTACCAGCGTTTCGGATGGTGCCTTGTTCTCGATGACTGCCCCTACTGTTTATACATTGGATGCAAATGTAAGCGATGCCGAAAGCTCCAATAATCAACTGACTTATGCTTGGCAAACCTTCTTATTGCACTCCAATCACAACCACCCCGAACCCATCGATAACAACCCTACAACCACTTCAACGGTCACGCCAGTAGGTTGCGACGGAGAGTTTTACGGCTATGCTTTCGTCCTGACCGTTACCGACCTAGGAGGATTGAGTGCCAGAGATTCCGTTACCGTTTTGCCCGATTGCAGCACGGTAGCCGCCACCACGATTTCGGCGAGTTCCAATCCTGCAACGGTGGGCGAAAATGTCATTTTTACGGCAAGTAATCCCATCATTGCAACAGCACCAGTGGTCAATTATTTGTGGGATTTTGGCGATGGAAATACCAGCACCGATGCCATGCCCTCCCATTCCTTCAATGCCGCCAATACCTACAATGTCACGGTGGACTTGACAGACGGAGAAGGGCATCCGATAGCGAGCACTGCAAGTTACGCCATTGAAGTGACGGACGGAGGCTCCAATGAAATAGATTTGGAGTTGAGCGTGACCGCCAATCCATTGCAGTACACCATTTTCACCAACAACCTTTTTACCTACACGCTCACCAACAACGGCACAGCAACTGCAACAGGAATTACCGTTGAAGCACCTTTTCCAAGTGAATTGGCTTTTACGAGTGCCACCGCATCACAAGGAAATTACATTGTGTGGACAAAAATTTGGAACGTTGGCACATTGGCGGTTGGCGAAAGTGCGACTTTGGATTTGTCGCTTTTTGTCTTGAACACCACTGCCGACCTGACCCTTTTTGCCCAAGTAAAAACGGCAAACGAAACGGACATAGATTCAACTCCCGACAACAATGCTACACAAACGCCAGTTGAAGACGACGAAGCAGTCATCACGATTGACAATGGCTCTGGAGGAGGCAATGACGAGGTCGACATCGAACTCAGCCTCACTTCAAGCCAAAGCCAAGCCAACATCGGCGACCAATTTTCTTATACTGCAACTGTTACCAACCAAGGACCCGACAATGCGACCAACGTAAAAGTCGACTTCCCGATACCGACTGCTTACCTTCAATTTTTGAACAGCACCAACAACGGAACAACCTACAATTCCAACACAGGCGTATGGGACATCGGCAATCTAAACGCCAATGCAAGCCGCACTTTGTTGGTCAATGTGGAGGTGACGGCAGAAGGCGTTGCAGTAGCCACCGCAGAAGTCACTTCAACGACTCAAGACGACACAGATTCTACGCCCAACAATGGCGTATTGAGCGAAGACGACATGGCAAGCGTCACCGTATTTACAGACGGCAACAACGACTTTGCAGACTTAGAATTGACCAAAACCGCAAGCGTGGCGAATGCCGACAATGGCGATTCATTTGTTTATACCTTAGACGTTACCAACTATGGATCAGCCGATGCGGGAAATGTCAGCGTGAAAGATGTTTTGCCGAGTGGCTTGACCTTCAATGGCTCAACAGCAACTACAGGCAGTTACGACAGCAATACAGGACTTTGGACAATCGGCACACTCATCAAAGGCAGCAGCGAAGCTTTGACGCTTACAGTCACCGTTGACGACATCAGCACTCCCATCACCAACTTTGCACAAATCGAAACCTCCGACAAAACCGACCCCGATTCCACACCAGGAAACGGCTCCAACAACATGGCAAACGAAGACGACGAAGCCACCGCAACCGTCAATCCGCCAATCGGCAGCAACGACATTGACTTAGAATTGAATATAAGCTGCAATGTCAGCGAGTTCAACCTCTACCAAAACATCACCTACACCATTGAAGTCACCAACAATGGACCAGCTACTGCAACAGGTATTGAAGTCGCCAACACCGTTCCCAATGGCTTGGCTTTCACGAGCAAAACCGAATCACAAGGAAACTTCAATTTTTGGGGAGGCGTGTGGACAGTCGGAACGCTTAATATAGGCGAAACGGCAACCCTCGACATTGTACTTTTCACATTGGACAACAGTGGCGCAATCACCAATTTTGCACAGGTCAAAGCCGCCAATGAAAACGACTCCGACTCTACGCCCAACAACAGCACAGGCGTACCGACAGAAGACGATGAAGGTGCTGTAACCATCATTCCCGCAGGCAGCAACAACAACCAAATCGACTTGGCACTCAGCAAAACGGCAAACGTCGGTTCGGCACAAGCGGGCGACAGTTTCACCTATCAATTGACCATCGTAAACAATGGAACAACGACTGCAACAGGCGTAACGGTCGAAGACATTTTGCCCTCCAATTTGACCTTCAATAGTTCAGCCGCTTCAAAAGGCAGCTACAATGACGGAACGGGAATTTGGAACATCGGAACGCTCGGAATTGGCGCAGCCGCTTCTTTGAACATCAACGTAACGGTCGATGCCATCGCCTTGCCCATGACCAATTTCGCACAGGTCAAAACCGCCAACGAAACCGATGTGGACTCAACCCCCGATAGCAACAATGGCACAACGCCACAAGAGGACGATGAGGACAGTGTAGTCATCTTGCCCGACAACAGCAACAATTTTGTGGACTTGGAATTGACCAAAACCGCCAGCAAAAGCACCGCAAGCGTAAACGACCAAATCGTTTACACCCTCACCATCACCAACAATGGACCTGCCGATGCAACAGGCGTAACGATAGCAGACCAACTACCCAGTGGCTTGACCTTCAATACTTCAACTGCTTCAAAAGGAACATACAACTCCAACAACAGCACTTGGACAGTCGGCAACCTAAACGCCAACGAAACCGCAACTTTGGACATCAACGCCACCGTCAACAACATTCCTTCAACGATTACCAACTTTGCACAGGTCATGACGGCAAGCCCCGATGATTTGGACTCTACGCCCGGCAACGACTCCAATCAAACGCCCGATGAAGACGACGAAGACAGCGTTTCCATCAGCCCCGAAGGAAGCACCGACATTGACTTGGAAGCCACTTTGACCGCAAGCAACCCCAACGTTGTTCCGTGGACAAATGTCGACTTCACCTTAGAAATCACCAACAATGGCGCAGCCGCAGCTTCTGGCGTAATTGTCGACTTCCAAATCCCCAACGGAATGGCGTTCACCTCCAAATTCGAGACCCTCGGAAACTACAATCTTTGGTCGCAAGAATGGAACATCGGCATCCTACAACCCAACGAAACGGCAATGCTTCAATTGACTTTGTTCACATTGAATCCTGGCACCGACATCACGGCTTTTGCAGAAGTCATGGCTGCCAACGAAACGGATATTGACTCGACCCCCAACAATGGAAACGGCTCTTCGGCTGTCGAAGACGATGAAGCGGCAGTCACATTGAGCAATGGCGGCGGTGGCGGAAAAGGCGATTTGCAAGCCGATATTGTGGGTGAATCCAGTTTATTGACGGTCTATCGCCTCTATCCTGTTCCGACTACGGATGTCGTCAATATCTTGTTTACTTCAAAGGCAGAAACGGTGGATGTGTATCTCTACGACTACAATGGTCGCATCCTCTACCACCAAACTCGTGAGGTGGCGCAGGGCGATAATACAACGGAACTGGATTTGACTCCTTTTCCTGTTGGGGCTTACTTTGTTTCTTTAGAGACGGAAGAGGGGAGTGTTAGGGCGAAGATTGTGAGGCAATAACCACTTCAACTGTTGGCAAGATTGGGAATCGTTGCCAAAGTTTTCCGCTAATAGTGGAAACTTTGCCAACACTTGAAAAGTTTGGCAACAGTTGGAACGGAATGGCTTGAGTACAAATGTTTTATTGAAGGAAACTCCCTTGAAGTGTTGAGGCATTTTGAGGGAGTTTTTTTGAATTAGTCTATACGTCAATCGCCCAATGCTTGACTATTTTAGAATTTATAAAAATGTAATAACTGCAATTAATCATTGTTTTAAATAGTTGAAAATAACACAGTGTTAAAAGCGACTTGCATAAATATAGAGTTTATTTGATTTTTATATCTATATTTACATCGTCACCCCTAAAAAATTAAAATGATAAACTACTAATCTCTATCATTTTAAAATAATTTTTCTCCCCTCCTACAAATACATATTTTTATTGGTTTGCCCATTCCCTAATTTATCAAACCTTTAAATGACCATATTGTGTATTTAAAAAAAGATGTACGCCACCAATTTCTCATTGTCAATTTCATTGCTTTATTTTTTCTTTGTTGTGAAACCAACAGTTATGCTCAAGCAGATTTTTATGTAAAAGAAAAGCCACCATGTCCAACTTGTGATGGTCTAACATGGGCAACAGCCTTTGATAACCTACAATCTGCTTTGGATGCTGCAAGTACAAACGATGAAATATGGATTGCCGAAGGAACTTACTACCCTTCCAAAGACGCAACAGGCAATGCCTCTCCAACAGACAATCGTGACAAAACATTTTACATTGACATCGACCTAAAAATCTATGGAGGATTCCCCAATGTAGGAACACCGACAATGGCTGATAGGGATTGGGAAGCACATCCAAGTATTTTAGATGGAGATTTAGATATGAATGATTCCAATGGTCTGAATGGAGAGGACTTGTTTACTCATGCTACCCGACAAAACAATGCTTATACTGTCCTACAAACTATAAACTTAAGCAACAATAGTATATTCGATGGTTTTGTAATTCAGAATGGAAATGCAAGTGGTTCAGACCCCGCTTTTAATTCTCCAAAGCGCAGTGGAGGTGGGATGCACAATGACAATAGCAGTTTAACTCTTCAAAATGGTCTTTTCACCAAGAATTCAGTAGATGAATGGGGCGGAGGCATCTTTACTACAAATAGTAATATCAAGATTAAATACATTGAATTTACTAATAATTGGGCTGGTGCTGGAAGTGGTATGTTTGATGAAGCAAGTGATTCACATATAGAAAATAGTGTTTTTTCCAATAATGAAGCAGATGGAGCAGCAGCAGGTTATTTGAATAATGGTGGAAATCCTATTTTATCCAAATGTATATTTACAGACAATTCAAGTTCTAATGGTGGGGCTATGTCTATTTTCGGCACCGAATCTAAAATAATTAACTGTATTTTTATTAATAACTTAGGTTTCGCACCCCAAAGAAAAAAATTTGTAATTAAGGAATAAGGCTGTAAACTTGCACTATGATAGCAAAACAGTCGATAGAGAAGCAATATAATACAAAAGTATTAGATCATTTAGGTTTGGTAGCAGGGATGTGTTCAGAATTGGGGATTAGTAAGATAGTAGATGAACATATTCCCGTTAATTCGGTGGATAAAATACTGAGTACAGGTAATGCGGTAGTAGGGTTGATACTGAACGGCTTGGGTTTTGTTAATAAGCGTTTGTATTTGGTTTCTCGTTTTTTCGAGAACAAGCCAGTTGATAAATTATTGGGTGTTAGCTATTTAGATGGCAGTCATTTCAATGATGATGCTTTGGGACGGAGTTTGGATGCAATATATGACTTTGGGGTAAGTGAGATGTTTGCACTAATAAGTAGTGAGGTTATCGGACATT
>JBMYXW010000062.1:0-9975 GCA_049608825.1 Chitinophagales bacterium | reverse complement strand
ATATACATCCAGCAAATCTTGAGTTACAGAATTCATATCTTCAGAATCATCGAAATCATCATACCACAAGCCAATTGCAGCCAATACAATACCCGAAACAGCTTGTAATTCAATGCGTGTTACGTCATCTTCCAAACGGCGACCATTTGGGAATCCATCCATATTTGGAATAAATTCAAGGTCAGCACTATCATTGAAACGAGGGTCTAACAATCCCAAAACGGCTGCTTGAACAACACCTAAGTTGCTAAAGTCTGCACTGTTTCTTGGAGTAACAGGCACTGCCATGTTCAATCTCAACATGTCACCACCATTCGGCAAGAAGTTGTGAATAAATGGTTTACCCGCAGTCAAAGGGTTTCCGCCTGTTTTGCCTGTTGCCAATTGGTAAGGAGGGAAGTTAGGTGCTCCTGTGTGGAAAATTGGCCACAAATCAACAGAACGAGGTGCAGCGGCTTTTGGCAACAATAAAGTACCAAATATAGCATCATCCAAAGCTGTACCAGCCAAAGCAGCATTTCCCTTCAATGGGAACAAACCATCTTGTCCATTTCCAAAATCAAAAGGATCCAATCCCAATGCGCTGGTCAAACCTGGCAAAGAAGCACGCTGGATGCGGAGAGGAGCCATTGCAGGAACAGCACCACCAAACAAATCATCGTCCATATACAATGCCAATTCAGGGTTGTAGAAGTATTCGTAGTGGTCAGGATTTTCATTGTAAGGAGTTCGTGAATTCCAGTCGTCTTTTGCGCCAATAGGAATCACTGCTTCATTGGTCAATGGCATTCCCAAACGAGATACTTGAACCCAATCACCTGTAGTAGTTGGTTTCGTACCATCTGTATTAAGCGTACGCATTGTTTGGCGACTTGCAGAAGCCCATACACCAATCACATAGTTTCCATCTAAGATATTTTCTGCCATATCAGCACCCATTCCATCTTTTTGGAGTGTGCTAATTGGAACTTGAATCGCAATTGTATGGCAGTTGATACCACCCAAACCATCACGAGGATTTTCGCCTTGACGAGGTAAGTTGCCTAAATCAAATACTGCTCCTAAATCTACATAGAAAGGATCATCCACAGGGCCACAAAAAACATTTTCGCCAGTTGAAGCGGTTGTGATAGCACCATTAAAAAGGTCTGCATAACTTGACGCACCTAATCCTACCATACTTTCAATAGAACGAGGGCCAATATTGGTTGGAGGTACGATACCATTTTCTACAATTGTTTGGAAACTTGCACCACCATCCACACTTCTTTCGAGAGTATAGGTAGCTTTTCTGTTTTGTGCGCCCAATCTGATATTGAAGAAAGTAGTAGGGTCTTCATTTTCGTGGCTGAAAGTAGCTCGATAAATGATGTCGTCTCCTGCTGTTTCTGTATTGTTGTCGATGTGGATTTCGTATCGAACATTCTCACCAAAGGTATTGTAGTTAGGACCTCCTTGTGGCAATTCTCCAGGAATGTAATTGGCAATAATCGTTACCATATTTGGGTTCTCTGGGCTTCTAAAAGCATATAAATCGGTATTGTCAGCCAATGGGTCGTTGGCAATAAGAGGAGCTTCTCGGTGACTAGAAGCTTCAACGGGGGTAGTAAATATTCCAAATGTCATCAGAAGACATAGGAACATTAACCATAGACTTTGGGTGCTCCCCATAAAATGAGGTGACTTTGCTGAATACATAGTTAAAGTATTTAGTATTAATAAATGAGGTTAATAAAATAAATAAAATGAGGAATTTATGTTATTTATCGCTTTTTTGAAGTAAAAAACATCTCACTTTTTGAAGTAAAGTGATTTGTTATTTACAAAAAAGCAATTCATCACATGTTCTAGTTGTAATTCTCTTTTTTATTTGAACAAAACTGTTTATTTGTTGTGTTCGGTTTTACTTACGAGGGAAAAGATTTTTTGGATTACGGTAAACTAAAAAAAAAGAAAAAAATTATCTAAAAAATAAAATAAAAAAGCCTTTCTAATTGTATTGAGCTATTCTTCAATACAATAGGAAAGGCATTCTCATCGAAATCTTTTTACAAATACTTCAATGATTTACTTGGGATAATTTAATTGTCGAATTATTTAGAGACGACCAACTTGTGGTGTGTAATGGTATTTCCATTGGCATCGTTTAGTCGAGCAATGTAAACACCTGCTGGCAATTCAGTGACATCCACTGGAATGTTGTAAGAGTATTCAGACTCTACTTGTCCATTGAACAATACACCCAATCTTTGACCAGACATCGTGTAAACCTCTAAACTAACAGTTTGAGTTTCTTCAACGTTGAATTGAACGTTTGCACTAAAGCTAGCTGGGTTTGGAGAAACTTGGAGGAAAGTGTTGTCCGCAACGTCTGCTGCTTTTCCTCTTCGTCCACGTACACGTCCAGTTCCACCGCCACCATTGCTACCTGCAACAGGAACAAAGAAGCTTTTTGTAGTTGAGTATTCTCCATCTGTAATTTCCACGGTGTAAGTACCAGAAGCCAAACCACTGATGTCTTGTGTTGTTTCGCCATTGGACCACAGATATTCATAGTCACCATCACCACCAGATACGCTGATGTCTAATGCGCCATCACCTACGCCAGGAGCACTTTCAACAGTTGTACCGACCAATGAAACAGAGACTAAGTCTCCTCCGATTCCACCACTAACTGTAGCAGAACATCCGTTTGCATCTGTTACCATAATAGTGAAGCTTGCACCTAAACCTACAGATAAACGCACTGTATTATTTCTATTTCTGAAGCTAACAGGCCCTGATCTTTCTACAAAGCTAACCGTGAAAGGAGCAGCACCTGAAAGTGTCAAGTTGTAAACATCAAAGTTAGAACCTCCTAATTGGTCAATGCTAATATCACAATCTGTAGGATTGATGATTTCTGTACCCCCACAAGCACCTGTTCCAATGAATGGACTGGCTACATAAGGGAAAGCAGACTTCAATGATTTGTCGTTTTGCTCAATACCTGTTGTGTAAGTATAAACATTCAATAAATCAGTCGTTACTGGATTTTCTCCATCAAAATCATCGTACCACAAACCAATTGCAGCCAATACAATACCACTAACAGCTTGTAATTCAATACGTGTTACATCATCTTCCAAACGACGACCATTCGGGAAACCATCCATATTAGGGATAAATTCCAAATCGGAAGTTGTATTGAATCGTGGATCCAACAAACCTGAAACGGCTGCTTGTACGAGACCTAAAGAACTGAAATCAGGACTATTTCTATCTGTTGGAGGAACTGCCATATTCAAACGAAGCATATCCCCTAAAGAAGGTAAGAAGTTGTTGATAAAAGGTTTACCTGCTGCCAATGGATCACCCTCTTTACCTGTAGCCAGTTGATAAGGACGTATGTTAGGAGCACCTGTGAAAAAGATAGGTAATAAATCCACTGAACGAGGAGCGCCAGCTTTTGGGAGTAGAAGACCACCAAATGCTGCTTCTGCTAAAGCAGTTCCATCTAACGCAGGGCTACCTTTTAGCCCGAATAAACCGTCAGCGCCATTTGAGAAATCAAATGCACCTAGAGAGTTTGTTTGGATACGCAAAGGATTAAAAGCAGGTACTGCTGCTCCAAACTGATCATCATCCATATACAATGCCAATTCAGGATTGTAGAAATACTCAAAGTTGGCAGGATCTTCAGTGTAAGGTGTGTCGGCATTCCATTGGTCTTTGTCTTGAATGGCAATAACAGCTTCATTGGTCAATGGCATACCCAAACGAGATACCTGAACCCAACCTTGGCTACCATCTACAGTTACTGTACCGTCACCATTCAATGTTCTGATTTTTGGACGACTTGCAGAAGCCCAAACACCAATCACGAAATCACCATCCAAAATATTGGCTGCTTCACTTGCATTTTTTCCATCTTTCTGTAAAGTAGAGATAGGAATTTGAAGCGCAATAGAATGAACATTGAAACAAGCCAAACCATCTACAGAACCAGGACTGTCCAAACGAGGAGCATCTCCTAAATCGAAAATTCCACCTAAGTCCACATAAAATGGATCATCAGCAGGACCACAAAATACTTTCTCACCAGTGCTTGATGTAGTAATCGCATCTTTAATCACAGATTCATAATCTTGTGCGCCAAGACCAACACCTGTTTGAATAGAACGAGGCCCAATATTGTTTGGAGGAACAACACCATTTGTGACTACAGTAGAGAAAGAAGTTCCTCCGTCTGTACTACGCTCCAATGTATAGGTTGTTTTTAGATTTTGTGCGCCCAAGCGAATGTTGAAGAAGGTGGTACCATCTTCGTTTGTTTGGTCGAAAGTAAAACGGTAAATAATATCATCGCCTGCGGTGCCAGCATCGTTGTCGACGTGGATTTCGTAGCGAATGTTTTCACCAAAATTGTAATAGTTGGGACCGCCATGTGGCAATTGACCAGGAATGTAATTGGCAATAATCGTAACGGTTTCGGGATCATCTGGACTTACAAAGGCATATACATCTGTGTTGTCCGCCAATGGGTCATTGGCAATGAGGGGAGCTTCTCGGTGACTCGAAGCCTCCAGTGCTGTGTAGCCAAGGCAGGTCAATAAGACTGCCCAAAGCGTAAAGCGAGTTAAGAAATTGGTAACTTTCATTATATATTTTATTTTTTGTTTAATATTGTTTGAAATTTGATTCTATTTAGGAACAATGTATAAATAACCTTACATTTTATTCTTGTAAAGCGTTGGTGTTGAAGATTTTCATCATTCACAATTCAACATTTATTCATTCAAAATTCCTAAGCCGCTGCAGGCGCAGCACTTTCTACAGGAGTATGTTGTTTTTTGATAGTAAAAAAGACAGTCGTACCGACATTGGGTTCGGATTCAATCCAAATATCACCATCGTGTTTTTCGACAATCCGCTTACAAATCGTTAATCCAATGCCCGTTCCCGAAAACTTGTCGATGCTGTGCAATTGTTGAAACATCACAAACACCTTGTCAACGTATTCTTGTTCGATGCCAATACCATTGTCCGTCACCATAAACAGCCAATCTTTGCTTCTTTCTTCGTAGTTCACCTCTACGGTTGGGACAGCACTCTGATTGAATTTGATGGCATTGTTGATGAGGTTTTGGAACAATTGACGAATGTATTGAGGATCTGCCACGACTTTGGGCAGATAAGCATGTCTGATTTCGGCATTGTGAATATCCGTAAAGCCCGATAATTCATCCAATACACTGTTGAGTGTTTCGTTGAGGTCAACGGTGTGAGGATTGTGTGCGCCTCGATCCATAACCGAAAATCGGAGAAGATCGTCAATCAAAACCTGCATTCGTTTCACGCCTTTTACTGCAAATTCAATGTATTCCAGCGCATTTTCGTCTAATTGTTTTTTGTAACGATATTCAAGCAGTTGGACATAACTCGCCACCGTTCGGAGAGGTTCTTTTAGGTCGTGAGAAGCAATAAAAGCAAAATCCTCCAATTTTTTATTGGAGCGTTTTAGTTCTTGCACATTCTGCTTGAGCTCCATCGTTTTTTCACCCACCATGACTGCCAAGCGTTTGCGTTGTTTTTCGGACAGTGTCATTTTTAGCCACAGATACAAAACAGCAATGATGATAACTCCAATCAAAGCTCTAAACCACCAGGTTCTCCAAACAGGAACGTTGATTTGTAAGCCAAAAGAAGCAGTGCTATTACTCCGAATACCTGCTTTGTTCACTGCATATACTTCAAATTCGTATTTACCCGAAGGCAAGGCAGGATATTGAACGCTCGTTGCTTCTGTTCGCAGCCACGTATCATCCAAATCTATCATTTTGTAGAAATAGGTAATTTGTTGGTCACTTTGATAAGAAAGTGCGACAAAATCTATTTTCAAGTTGTTTTGATTGTATTCTAAATCCAATTTTTCGACCAAAGTAGTGTCTTGTTCCCCTACACTGATGTTGGTGATATAGACTTTTGGTGGCACATTATTGACGGACATTGTGGCTTCATCGAATATAGAAACCCCTCTATTACTCCCTACATAGACTTTACTTCCAAGCGTATAGATGCTGTTAATTTCATCACTTAGCAATCCATCACTTGTATTGTAGTGTTGAATCTCAAAAGTATTTGTTTCAAAATTGTAGTTGCTGATTTTGGCAATTCCTTGATTCGTTGCCACCCAAATACCATCCTTTCCAAAATGGATTTGATTACAAACATTGCCAATCAAACCGTTGTCAGTACTGATGTTTTGTACCTTATCGCCTTGCTTGACCATAATTCCACCACCATAAGTAGCTATCCAAAGTAGGTTTTTGTCTTTTTGAAGGTACATATCTGCTACACTAAATTGCAGCATCGGATGTTCACCTGTTTGAGTTGTCTTTTTTACCCCATCATAGTACATCAAGCCTCGATTATTACCCATCCAAGCATTGCCATTTCCATCTGCTACAATGCTGTGTACTCGTAATTCATCCATTTTATACTGAGCAACTGTATATTGGTCAATCTCATAACGACCCAATAAAATGGTAGCGTGAGCTTTCAAGTCTAAATCTAAAAGGCTGTCAATAGGTAATTTACAGGCGAAATTACTGGCTCCAATCCAAAGGTATTCTCCATTTTCGATAGACAGTGATTTGAGGCTTGATGAAAGCAGGCTTACTTTCTGCAAAATAGCTTCATGGTACATATACAGACCATTCTCTGTTGCAAAAACCAGTGATTTGTTGGGGAGTTGAACAATGTCTGTTATCCGAAAATAATTCCCATCAGGATTGTCTAATAAGGTATCTAAAACTTGATTTTGGTAGGAATGAATATGGGCATTTGTGGTGCCTATCCAAAGTTTTTCATCTGATGAATCTGCCCAAACTCTGTGAATTTGCGAATCGGCAAGTCCATCCAAAGGACTGATGTTTTGGATAGATTTGGTATTTTGGGTAATGAAATACACACCACCTCCTATTGAAGAAAACCACAAATTACCCTCTTTGTCCTTCAATATTTTACTGATGCGTTTGCCCTTCAAATATTGACGATATTGGTCGTGACACAAATCAACTCCTTCAAAATAACTCAAGCCATTGGAGAGGCTTGACATCCAAAAATTGCCGTCTTCTTCCTCCAAAAAAGAATTGACTTCATGTAGCACATTATCGGAACTTGATAATAGAGTAGCTGGTTTTTCACTTTCTTCACTCTTCACAATCAGCCCAATCCAGCTTGTGTACCAAAGCCTTCCATCACTTGTTTTGAAGCTTTTAAAATTAGCTCCATAGCCAATTTTAAAATTCAATTTTTCGCAGCGAATCGTATTTTGACGGAGGTTGGACACTATCATAGTCTTATTGCGGTAAATCCATACATCACCATTGTCCTCTGCAAATTGTAGGTAAGCTGTTTTTTTGGAGGTATTGCATTCTTCAAGCGAGTGTTCTACGAATGTACCGTTTGCCTTGAGGGTAAATAATTTTTCCTTAGTCGAAAACCACACGTTTTTGTGGGCATCAACTAATAGGGAAACGATTGGATCTTTCTTCAATCCAGGAAGGGTGTCGACAAGGTGAATTTTGTCGTTTTGATAGTATGCCAAAGTTCCCAAAGACATCATCCAAATTCTACCTTCTCCATCTTCGCCCAACTCAAAAATATCGTTGCTCGGCAAACCGTCCTTAATGGTATAATTCACAAAACGATAGCCATCGTATTTGCTCAATCCAATGTCGGTACCAAACCACATATAGCCCTTTGAATCCTGCATAACGGTGTAAACCGTTGAACTCGGCAAACCATCTTCAATCTGTAAATGCCTAAACTCCAATTCGCCATTGTTCGCAAATGCAAGTTGAGTGAAGATAAGGGTAGTCAAAACCAAACTCCAAAAGAAACTTAATTTTTGATATATGTCTGTGCTTTTTATCACAAAAATGAATTCTGTTGAATAAATTACGTAGATTTCGTATTTTTCTATGGGCTTAGAAAAAGGAGTTGTGTGTACAGTGATTGGTGGAGTGATGAATAGTATAATGAATGTTTGTATTGAATTGACTAAAAGCAATCTGTCAATCATTACGTTTCATTTAACTAATCACATACACCATATATGTACGCAAATAACCACTTGAATGTTACCAATGAAACATTAAAAAAACATTCAAATGACACAATTCTGTATAGATGGGGGGATTTAATAGAAATTAAAATTCAATCTTCAAATACAAACTCAACTAACTTGATGTTGGTTAAAGGTTTAAAATGTAAATTCAAGCAATTGAATTTGTGTTTGTACTTTGAATTTGAGCTTTCAAATGTGGGCTTGGGGATGGGCTAAAATTAATTTTTTTTCATAGAGTAGTAGCTTGGACTTTAGTCCGAGCATTTCATATCCGAAGTTCTAAACAAACAAATTGGTAAAAGTAAAATTGTCGCCGTCAAATAATCCTTTGTCACTAAGTTTGAGATGGGGTATCACCAACAATGCCATAAAAGACAAGGTCATATAAGGTGCATAAAGGCTTGTTCCCATTTCTTTGGCCATTTTGTCGAGTCGAGTATATTGCTGGGCAACTTGGTAGGCATTTTCAGAAGTCATGATTCCTGCTATGGGCAGTGGCAAAACTTCTTGTGTTTTTCCTTGGGCTAAAGACAAACCACCTTTTGTGTCAATCAACAAATTAACCGCCTTACAAATATCTTCGTCACTCACTCCAACGGCTATAATATTGTGCGAATCGTGGGCTACCGATGAGGCTATCGCACCTTTTTTGAAGCCAAAGTTTTTGATGAATGCAATGCTTGGTGGAACATCTTCATAACGATTTACAAGCACCAATTTCAATACATCTTCTTCAACATTGGATACCAAGGCTTCTTTTTCACTTTTTGTTTTTGCATGTAAAACATTGGTAATGAGTTGCCCTTCAAGAGCTTCAATTACCCTTATCTCACTTCGACTTGGTATATCTTTTACGAAGAAGTCTGAAAAATGTTTCGTTTTTGCATGAAAATTATTGGGAGAATTTGCAGGAACATAGTCCAATAAGGTTCTTTTATTTTCTGCAAGTAGCTCACCTTCAATGTAAGTTTGCAGTATTTTGAAGTCTGTCAAATTATTGACAACAATGAAATCTGCAGGGTCATTTTCTCTCAACAAACCTACTTCCAAATCATAATGCAAGACAGGATTAACACAAGCAACCTGAAGAATTTTCATTACATCAATTCCTTTCTTCAAAGCTCTTTTGACCAATTCATCTATATGCCCAATGAGTAAATCGTTGGGATGTTTGTCATCGCTGCAAAACATCATGTTTTCGTAGTGTTCCTCCAATAAAGGAATCAAGGCTTCAAAATTTTTGGCAGCAGAACCTTCTCGAATGATGATTTTCATACCATAGTGCAGTTTTTCCAAAGCTTCTTCGTAGGTAAAACATTCATGGTCGGTCGTGATGCCTGCTGCAATGTATTTTTTGGCATCTTCTCCTCGAAGCCCTGGCGCATGACCATCCACAGGTTTACCGTATTTTTTTGCCAAAGCGATTTTTGCCATCACCTCCTCATCTTCAAACAAGACTCCTGGAAAATTCATCATTTCGCTCAAATACTTGATTGCTGGTTTTTGCAGCAAATAGTCCACATCTGCCACATCAATCACCGCCCCTGCTGTTTCAAAAGTCGTGGCAGGTACACAAGAAGGTGCGCCAAAGTAAAATTTGAAGGGTGTTTTACTCGCATTTTCCAGCATGTATTCTACACCCGCTACGCCCAATACATTTCCGATTTCGTGTGGGTCAGATACCGTTGCAACTGTGCCATGCGTGACGGCCAAACGTGCAAATTCGGTGGGAGTCAACATCGAACTTTCGATGTGTACGTGTGCATCTACAAAGCCTGGCAATAGGAATTGGTCGTATTCACCATCGGTTTCTTCAATGCAAGTGATGATGCCTTTTTCGATGGTCAATTTGGCGGGATAGA
>JBMYXW010000061.1:0-10032 GCA_049608825.1 Chitinophagales bacterium | reverse complement strand
ATCTTTCTTGTGCCATCATCTACATACTCATCGGTGTAAATTCGAGAATTATACAACTGATGTAAGACTTTTCGAATCAAATTGCCTTTTTGAGTCAGTTTGTAGGATTTTGAAGGGAGCATGTCCTTCAAAAACTGCATACAAAATCGAATAAATGCAAGGTCTTTTACAGCTTCTTTCTCCAAAGATGTTGTAATTTGGAGGGGCGAATCTTTTTTGTAAGGCTCGTAAATCAAATCTATGATTTTCATTGGATTCAAGCCATTTAACAATAATAGGTTCATGTACAGAATTTTAAAAAAATAAAAACTCAATGCTGCTTCAAAAAATCACAACAATATACAAATATTCTCCTATTCAAAAAGGAAAAGCATATCTCATTTATTTTTTACCAATCTTTTTGGTTTTGACAATAAACAAGCCCGTTTCTGCCCAAAACATCACAGAAGAGCCTCAACCTCCAAAACCAAAACTGGGCTTATTAGACATTGCGCCTTCCCCCCACAAAGGTCGAATTATTGGCTTGACAGCCTGGAGTTTGGGGAGTTATACTGCCACGATGATTTCACTCAATAGTGCTTGGTATTCACAGTATGAGCGCAGTAGTTTTCATTTTTTTAACGACAATGCCGAATGGCTGCAAATGGATAAGGTAGGTCATGCTTGGACTTCCTATTCCGAAGGTTTGTATGGAATTGCGCTGTATCGTTGGGCAGGATTGCAGGACAAAAAGGCGATTTGGATTGGTGGAATGATGGGTACTTTTTTTCAAGCGGGTATTGAGGTCTTGGATGGTTTTTCGGCAAGATGGGGCGCAAGTGTTGGCGATTTGGTAGCCAATTCTACGGGGTCGGCTTTGGTTATTTTTCAAGAATTGGCTTGGCAAGAACAGCGTTTTCGATTGAAGTTTTCGGCTCACCGTCCCGATTACAGTGATTTTGATGCTACTTTGCAGGCGAGGGCAGTGGATTTGTATGGAACAAGTGCGCCAGAGCAACTATTGAAGGACTACAATGGACAGACCTACTGGTTGACCGTGAATCCTTCTACTTTCATCAAAAATCCCGATTCTAAATTTCCAAAATGGTTGAGCATTGCTTTTGGTTATGGGGGGGAAGGTATTTTTGGTGGTCACTTTAATCAGTGGACGGACGATGCGGATGTTTATCACGACTATGAAAATTCTATTCCTCGCACTCGACAATATTATCTTTCTGTGGATGTGGATTTAGACCGTATTCCTACGAATAGCAAACTATTGAAGGTCATTCTGGGTGCGGTGAATGTATTGAAGTTTCCTGCGCCTGCTTTGGAGTTTGGTAAGACAGGAACAAAACTTCATGGGATATACTATTGATATATGATAAATAAAAATGATGAAAATCTTTTACTTCATCATTTGGAGAAAAAAAAACGGTAGTCTCTAAGGCAAATTCAAAATCACACTGGATTGTGGACTTACTTACTAAGACTACCGTAGTTTAGGTAAAATCATTCATTTACTTCAATACCACCAACTGCTGATGCTGACGCAAACCTGATTCTGTTTGCAATTCCAAAATGTACACCCCACTTTGCAGCTCTTCGGCATCAAAACCAAATCGCTGCGCTGTATTTCCTTCAATTGCTGCGCCCTGCAATATTTCCGCTACTTTCTTTCCTTCAATTGAATAGACCGTGAGCCAAACTTTTGAAGTCGTGGTGAGTGTGAATTCTATTGAAGTTTGTTGGGAGAAAGGGTTTGGATAGGCAATTAGACTTGCAGTATTGTCAAAATTCTCCTCTCCTCCTACCTTACAAGCTCCTCGACCTCTGCCTCGTCCACGACTGCGATTGCGACTAACAGAAATGGTTGCCATAGTCGTCGTTCCTGCACAGTCTGTAACGATGACATCATAAACTCCTCTTGTCAAACCACTCAATGTATGCCCTGTTGTTCCTACTGTCATAGTTGTACTAATGAAGTTACTTGGTCCAGACCAATCATAGGTATAGTCACCACATAAGCTATCTCCTCCTTCTACTTCAATCGTGATTGAACCATTGTTTTCTCCTACACATGTTTCGTTTGTAGTTGTATGATTCACAATTTGAGGTAAGGAAACACTTGTTTGTCCTTCGTGAGAAAAAATCATAGAAGGGTTGCTACAATTGTGGGCATCTTCAACTGTCAGCGTCCAATCTGTTGCATCCACATACTCTACTCGGTATTTGATACAACCTACTGTTGGAGAAGGAAATGTCTCTACATTCGCAAAACCGCCTGAAGAATCAAAATCTATGTTGTAAGGAGCTGTTCCTCCACAAACTTCTGCAATGTATATGTTTGAACCAGCTGCATTGTTCTCATTTGCTTGACCTGTCGCACTCCCTACGGTCATAGATTCAGGAATCGTAAATATAGTGCATTCGATGTCAAAGCATCCTGTTTGAGTAGTTCCTGTATCATAGATATTATCAAGTGTTGTGGTCAGAGGTGATGGATTGGGCGAAGCATTTTGGTCTTCATTGTAGGCACAAACGAGGTAATCTCCTCCTGCCAAACTTGCAAAACTCGCACTGGAATTGACGGCTGCTTGGCTGCTGACGAAGGTGGTGTTGCCCAAATTGTCTTGTGAATAGACAATGAAATATTGGAGGTAATTAGTGGCGGTTTCTTCTCCTGTTGTTTGGAGTTCAACCGCATCTCCTGAGCAAATGGTAGCGACATTGGAGCTTAGAATTCCTGCTTCTGCAGAACAAGATGTTGCTACCATTACTTGTGCTGTTGCCGTTCCTGTGCAGCCATTGGAGTTGGAAACAGTGACGGTGTAAATTCCTGCGGTGGCGGTAATGATTTGACTTGTTTGGTTATTTGACCAAGCGTAGCTGCTCCAATTGCCTGCGTTCAAAGTCGTATTTCCGCCACTGGGGTAGGTCAAATTTCCTGTAATGGCAGGAACTGGATTTGGATTTGCAATAACGTTTACTTGGTCTGTGCCTGTGCAGCTATTGGAGTTGGAAACAGTGACAGTGTAAGTGCCTGCGGTGGCAGAAATTGTTTGACTTGTCATTCCATTCGACCAAGCATAGCTCGCATAGTTTCCAGCATATAAAACTGTCGAATTATCAGAAGCACAATATTCTACACTGCTATTAGTAGGTATTTCCAGCATTTGAATGTCACAAACTTGATGTTTGTAGGTGAATCCCCCTGTTGAGGCTGTAAATCCCCAGATAATATTGGATGGGTCTCCACCAAAAATGGTATTGACAATATCTTCTGTAAAGGTTAGGTCTATTCCATCATTGTCCCAATCCACAGTGAGGGTATGTGTAATAGCAGACCATTCGACTTTTACTTCGTGTGTGCCTGTACCTCCAATGGTAGCAGTTGAGCCAACAGAACTGGATATGCCGTTTTTCCATATTTCCATATTTCCATGCCCAAATCCTCGAAAAGCTACTGCAAGTGAGTTTTTGACCCTTATGTTGGGATCAACGCCTAAATTGAGGTTTGTTTCTTTGGCATAACCCAAAAGATGCCCCTTCCAGCCAATTGCACTTGTTCCGAGTGGGTCTCGGTGTAGAGCAAAAGTGATGCCATCGGCTGCATTCACAAAACCCATATCCACTTGAAAAGTCGCTACGAAAGATTGGGAGAGGTCAATAGTTTCATTGCTCCAAATAGCCCCTTTGGTAGAGGCATTGGTAGTAGTTAACTGATAGCATCCTCCAGAAAGATTGGCTCCATCTCCAACGAAGGAAAAGGTATTGTCTGGAATGCCTTCTACAATTTGAGGTGTTGGAGCAGTATTTTCAGTGACGGTGACTTGGTCTGTGCCTGTGAGACCATTGGAGTTGGAAACAGTAACGGTGTAAGTGCCTACGGTAGCAATAATGGTTTGGCTTGTTTGGTTATTTGACCAAGCGTAACTGTTCCAATTTCCTGCGTCTAAAGTGGTGTTTGCTCCATTGCAGTAGCTTAGATTTCCTGTAATGTTTGGAGTGATTTTCCCACTGACTTGAATCGCTAGAGTTTCGGTACAGGCATTTATATTGTCTGTGATTTGCATGTAAAAAGTATGGTTTCCTGCGGGAAGATTGGAGGTGAAGGTATTGGAGCTTTGGTTGTAATCGCCTACGTCTGTTGTCAATGCCGCATCGCTGTACCAATCTGTGCTGACAGTAAAACTATTGTTTGTACCGATTTGCAAAATATTGGGAATGACCATATTTCCACAGACGGGTGCAAGAATGAGGTCTTCATTGTTCATTGAGACTCCGTTGAAAGCACCTTGGAGGTCTTCAATTGTACCTTGATTGGTGAATGTTCCTGTATTGATATGACTGCCATTGAAGTCGCTGAAAAGAAAACCTAAATTGGTGAATATTCCATCGCCACTAATTTTTTCAGTGATGAAAATTTTAGCGCAGGCTTTGTTTAGTATGGATGGTGAAGAAAAGTAATTATAAATACCATCCAAATTGGTTTGGTCAATATGGAGTTCTGCTCCTGTTTCATTGATAAAACTTGCTCCAAAGATGGAGTAGAGACCGTAAGTTCCAATTGTAGCAATTCCTCCAATATAGATATTTGCTTTGTTGGTAAAATCAGCATTATTGTTAGCCAAACCAATCTGACTTGTGCGGTCAATATGAATATTTGCGCCTGTATCGTTGGTAAAAACTGCATTGGTAACATTTTCAATCCCATTGTTTCCAATTGTACTTATTCCTCCAATGTGTACATCTCCTTTGTTGGTAAAGGTGGAGGTGGTGTTGTTTAAAATTCCATTTTTATCAACTCGATTAATACGAAGTTCTGCCCCCGTATCATTGGTGAAAATTGCTCCAGTAAGGTTTTCAATACCATGATTTTCAATTGTGTCCGAACTTCCAATGTATAAATCTCCTTTGTTGGTAAAGGTCGAGGAACTCGTGGTCAGAATACCATTAAGTTTTGCCCTGTCAATTAGAATGATTCCTCCTACTTCATTGATAATCGTTGAGCTAAAAGCATTGACAATCCCATTTTTTTGAATGGTAATGTTCTGACCAATATTGAGTGCAGATTTGTTCGTAAAATGTCCAGATTCATTGATCCAAGCAGCACCGCCTGTTTGGTCGATATTGATTTCGCCATTGGTTTCATTTACAAACGTACTTAGGTTTCGGATGCCAAAACCACCAATGCTTGTCGTTGCTCCTATATTGATGGTTGCTTTGTTGATAAAAGCAGTTCCATCGTTGGAAATCCCATTACTATTAATTTGGTCAATGTTGATTTCACCACCTGTATCATTGGTGAAAATTGCTCCAGTAAGGTTTTCAATACCATTGCCGCCTATCGTAGCAGTTCCTCCAATGTCGATATTGGCTTTGTTCACAAAGGTAGCACCAGTATTGAAGATGCCATTATTACCTGTTTGGTCTATGGAAATAATTCCTCCTGTTTCATTGGTGAAAGTTGCTCCCAAATCATTGAATATTCCATGAGTCACAATAGCAGACAATGCCCCAATGTGAATCTCGCCTGAATTAGTGACAAGTCCCTGATTAAATAGCCCATCACTAAATCCTCCAGAACTTCCATCTATGTTTAAGGTGCCATTGGCTTGGATGGTCAAATTGGCATTTGCATTGACACTCAATGATTTGACAGAGGCAGTTGTTCCGTTTTGTAGGATGGGGGCGTTTGCGGTGTTAGGAATGACCACATCATCAGTAGCTGCGGGGATGCCTATGGGATTCCAATTGGAGGGATCTGCCCAGTTGGTATCGCTTGCACCTGTCCAAGTTTTTTGGGCGAGTATTATTGGGTTGTTGATAACAAGTAATACAATAACACATAAAATTCTTTGAAATACTTTCATTGAAACTAAATTAATTGGGTGATATAATTTTTTCATTAAAATTATTTGTTATGCAAATAATTAATTAACTGGAGTGTAGAAATCACAATACGGTTTATGGTTTTTTCGTGGTGATTTGGTGTGTATATTTACATAGTAAAGTTTCTTATTGGAGTAATTATCATGTCTGTTTCCCTATTAATGACCTTTCATTAGAATTTGTGAACATCGAATAGACTTTTTTTTAAAAAAAATATTAATTTCGTTCTGGTAGTTTACAACTACGGCAAAACATAACTATTAAATGACTCTTTTTCAACAAATAATGAAACAGTAGTAATTTCATAAAATTATTATAAGATTCATTTCTTTTTTTTTAAAACCACATTCATTCAAAAATCAGTACAAACATGGTAGAAGATTTCGACAGTTGGCTGGTAGATTTCAAAGCTGGTAAAAAAGAGGCTACGAATAGCTTGTACAATGAATACAGGCCTTTTTTTGTGAAGTGGCTTGTGAAAAAACACCATTGCAGCAAAGAAGACGCAATAGATGTTTTTCACGATAGCATCATTGTTCTATACAAGAATGCACAAAAGGGAAAGCTGGATGTTATGACGAGTCAATTGAAAACCTACCTTTTTGGGATTGGTAGAAATATTTTTTTTGAACGGCTGCGTAAAAAAACACCTATTACTTCCGAATCTCCTTTGGAATTGATGGAGGCTGCGGAAATGGGGATAGAGAAAAAACTGCAATTGAGTGATCGAAAAAAGATGATGGCTCAACTTTTGAAGCGAATGGCTGATCCCTGTAAAAGCATTATTTATTTGTTTTACTATCGCCAATATTCAATTGAAGCGATTCAAAAAAATATGAATTACAAAAGTTCTTCGGTTGTCAGAACCCAAAAGAAAAGGTGTGTTAGTGCATTTAAAAAACAGTTTGAAAAAGCATTGAAGAAATCGGACATTTAAGGCAATTATATTTTTTCTTATTAATCATTCATTTTTTTCTACCTAACTGTTCACTTTTTATAAAATGATGCCATTAAAGTTTATGTAGGCAATCAAGAGTTGGTTATCTATCTTTTTTATCTTCATAAATTTTAAAATAAGTACAAATGAAAAATTCACCTTTAATCGTAGATGCAGATGGAAACGTCTATCAATCCGTAAAAATAGGAACACAAGAATGGTTAACAACCGATTTGCGAACAACAAAATGCAATGACGGAACTCCTATTCCTTTGGTAACGGATAATACGGCTTGGGAAGCATTAACAGCACCAGGCTACAGTTGGTACGATAATGACAAAACTGCTCAAACTGCAAAAGGTTATGCTCCTTTATACAACTGGGCTACTGTCAATCAATGTGATATATGCCCTTCAGGGTGGCATATACCTACAGATGAAGACTTCGAGACACTCATCAATTATCGCAATGACATTAAGACAGTAGGTGGTCTTCTTAAAGAAGCAGGGATATCACATTGGGCAAGTCCAAATGCAGGAGCAAGTAATGAAAGTGGTTGGACAGGGCTTCCAGGTGGCTATCGTAGTTCTAATGGTTTTTTCTATCACTTGAGTAGTTTTGGGTTTTGGTGGAGTTCCACTGAAATAGCTATTAATCCCAATTTTCCACAACGTACTGCTAAAGCATGGGGGATTAGCCTAGATTATCAGTCGAGTGGTTCCGACTTAGTTGCCAATAACAGAAAGAATGGCTTTTTGATTCGTTGCATAAAAAATACATAATTGATAACTAACTGCTTGTAAAAAAAGACAATACAGCTTTTCTATATAGATTGGTACTATATCAATCCATATTTAAAAGCTGTATTTTTTATTTTTGTACCCAACTCTCTTTCAATTCCCTAATAACACAAACCCACTCCAAGATTTTGGATCGACATCTTCTCGTTGAATCAAAGCTAATTTTGCCTGCCGCAATGCCTCACTGTATGATTTGCCCTCCAATATCCCCTCAAACAAAGCCTCACACAATTCGCTACTCGGTTTGTCGAGAACCTTGAAAAGGGTGTAAATCACGTTTTTTGCGCCCGCATGGAGGAACCCCCGATTCATTGCCATCATACCTTCCCCCTTCGCCAAAGTTCCAATACCACTTTCACAACTACTCAAGACCACCAAATCTGCCTGCAATTGGAGTTGGTACATTTCGCCCATCGACAAAACGCTGTCATGAATTTCGGTCGCATCTTCAGTGGGGTGAAACACAATGCCTGACAATTTAGGAAATTCATCATTGGTCAATCCATGTGCTGCAATATGGAGGTATTTGGCTTTGGTTGCAAGGGTTTTGAAGTGGTCTTTGGTGGCAGTATTGTACAGAAAGCTTTGTCCATTCATCCCTTTTTGAGCAAACAAGGCTTCAATACTTTGCACCTCTTTTTCCGAAAAAGGGAGTGGGGTAAGTGTGCCATCTTGTAGGGCATCGGAGCGAGTTGCCCATCGACTGTAATCACTCGCCAAATTTCGTAGGGCTTCTTGAGTCGCTTCTTTGTCGCTGGTATAAATGGGTGCAAAACCCATAAAATCAATACCATCCTCTTTTGAAGGAGCATTTAGAGAAGCCGTATTCTCCATTCCTTGCTTCAAAGATTGATGGTACAAAGTAGCCGAATAGTGGTACTGAATTTGGAATTTGTTCAATAGGTAATCCAATTGGTGAAAGGCGGGAATTGCTGTTTCTGGAGGACGGCTAATGAGTGTTTCAAAAGGAAGGTAATGCAATGCGGCACTTGGCAAAATGACCAACTGCCTCAATTCTTGTACAAAAGGGTCAAAAATCAAGTCTTCAATCGGCTGAATCAACAAACAATATAAATCGTAGGATTGGTGGGTGAACTCGGCAAAGTTTTGAGCGTGAATGCTGCTTAAATAATCCTTGATTTGTTGGTCAAAATCAGCAGGTATTTCAAAGGGAATGACTTGGTATTCATCGGGTGTCACCACAAAAATATAGCCCATTTCGGGCCCTATGAAATAACTGAGGACTACTGTGTTTTCTTGTAGGTCTTTTTGAAGGGCGGTGACGGAAATGGTTTCAAAGTTGTATTTGAGTGCATAATATTGGGGGTAATCTTTTTCAAGCTGTACTATTAGTTTTTGGTGGTCTTGAAGGTAACTTAGGTATTCTTCTCTTAATTTTTTGAGTTGGACTTTGTCTTTTTTAGCTCCTTTTGCTTCTTCTCCTTGTATTTTTTGGAGCGAAGTTTCAATGTAATTTTTAAGGTCTTTTTCTTGTTCCAATAGCTTGGAATCAATTGCCGTTTGGAGTTTGGCTTTCTGTTCCTGCATCGAAGAACGCAACAAAATTCCCTTCGCTTGTTCTTGAAAAACAAAAGCTTGTCTTAGTATAGAATCGTCTTTTAAATGATTTTTTAAGCATAAAATGATTTTTATAGACAATTGATAGGTCTTGACTATGTTTATAAAAAACAGCATAGATTCGCTTGTTTTGAGTGTTTTTTGAGCTTTGTGTAGGTAGGCTATCCTTAGAAGACAAGTATCAAGACCTGCCTTTAATGCATTTGTTGCTTCATTAGGATTTGCCTCTTTCAAAATATGAAAATAATCGTGTAGCGTGTTTGCTTTTTCAAACAATATCTCGCTTAGGTAATAAAATTCGGTAAAAGGGCATTGTTCAATAGTAGGTAGGTGATAAAAATCGGTTTCGTCATAGCCTGACAAAAGAGTTCTCAAAGCCAATTGACAATTCTTTAATGCTGTTTTTAGTTTTCCTTGTTGATAAAAATTTATTGATATTTGGCGATAAAATTCTGAAACCTTTCGATATATGCCTCTATAGTAATGACCTTCATATTTTTCTTGATAGCCTTTTAAGGCTTTGTTTAAGTACTTTAATCCTTTTGAGAACTCTCTTTTTTTTGTGTAAATTAGCCCTATTAGATGCTCTACATCAAGGACAAAATCATGTTTTTCACCAAGTAAGTTTCTATAAATAGTGAATGCTTTTTGTGCAGGTTTCAAAGCTTTGTCCAAAGAGTTTATGTTAATATAAGCATTTGCAAGATTGAAATAAAGAACTCCTAAATCTTTGTTGTTTTTGCCAAATATATTTTTTTTAATTTTTAAACCCAAAGTAAATTTAAAAAAAAATTTTAAAGTTCAAATAATTAGATCGATATTGATGGTCACTGCTACCACATT
>JBMYXW010000060.1:0-10053 GCA_049608825.1 Chitinophagales bacterium | reverse complement strand
ATCGCTGTTGGAACGAGAGGAATTGCAGCAGCCGAAATAGAACTAACAGGTCCTAATCGAGATTTACATTCAGGCACTTATGGCGGAGCAGTAGCCAATCCTTTGAATGTATTGAGCAAAATGATGGGTTCACTTCACGACGACCACAATCACATCACCATCCCTGGATTCTACGACAATGTAGAAATACTAAGTATGGAAGAACGGGCAGAAATGGCAAAACGCCCCTTTAGTTTGGAGGCTTACGAAAACTATTTGCAGATTGGTTCGGTGCAGGGAGAAGAAGGATTCAGTACCAACGAAAGAAACTCCATTCGTCCGACTTTGGACTTAAACGGAATGTGGGGTGGCTATTTGGGAGAAGGCACCAAAACGGTTTTGCCCTCCAAAGCCTACGCCAAAATCACCATGCGCCTCGTTCCCAACCAAAAGCCAGAGCGCATTATGGAGTTGTTCAAAAAACACATCGAAAGCATTGTGCCTGACTCAGTAAAGGTAAAGATTAAATTGGGACATGGCGCACCTCCAGCGGTCACTCCAACGGATTCGATTGCCTATCAAGCTGCCTCAAAAGCAATGGAAATTACTTTTGGCAAGAAACCGATTCCCACACGTATGGGTGGAAGCATCCCGATTGTTGCCTTATTTGAATACGAAATGGGTATCAAAACCATTTTGATGGGTTTTGGCCTGAATGAAGATGCCATACATTCACCAAATGAATCTTATGGTTTGTTCAACTACTTCAAAGGCATCGAGACCATTCCACATTACTACAAGGAATTTACAGAATTGTCTAAGTAAAAATCAAAAGATTGCAGTTGCTCAACAAGTAACTGCAAATGATAAAAAATAACACAGTATTTACATCACTTCACTGGTTCTCCAACAAGAATTGAGAATATTAATCAATTCTCTCAACTCTTGACTATCAATAGACTTCAAGAGATACCCTGCTATATTAGAGTGAAGAAAAGTATATTGAATTTTACTTTCTTTTGAGGCGGTCAATAACACAATGGGAATTGTTCTGTATTGTCTATTCTCTTTCAGAGTTCTCAAAAATTCCATACCATTAATCGAAGGCATATCTATGTCTAAAAAAATAATTGAGGGTAGATATTCTTTGCACTTATTCAAGTAATAAATTGCATCATCTTTAGTCTGAGCAATAAACAAAGAGGCATTTATCTGAAGTCGGTCAACAACCTCCTCTACAGTCCTAATATCTATTAAATCATCCTCTACCAGCAAAATGGTGTTGTGTGTGTCTGCATTTAGCATAACAATATCGGGTTTGGGTTAAAACAAATAGGGTATAGCTTGTAACCTAAATCAATAATAGAAGGTGATTGTTTTCTATTTATTCTTTATACCATGTATATTTCTTCAAAAACTGTCTTTTTTGTATATTTTCAGACATCTTTGACTCTACTGTGTCTTTTATCGAAGAACCAAAAAATTAAACATCAAATCCTCCTTTGTTAAACAGCTTTTTGTATATTTCGTGCATCAATTATAAACTCCAAAATGAGGCACATGAATATTCCAAAATCCTGTTTGCTTATCTTTCTCTGTTCTATCCTATTTTTCTCCTGCAATAGCAGCGAACAAGATACATCAAAAGACAGTCGCAAATTCTTCCGTTACAATCAACAAGAAGGCATCACCTCCCTCGACCCTGCTTTTGCCAAAAACTTGGCGAATATTTGGGCAGTCAATCAACTCTACAATGGCTTAGTCCAGATTGACGATGGGCTGAATGTAAAACCTGCCATTGCTAAAAGTTGGGAAATCAGTGAAGATGGTCTGACCTATACTTTTCACCTCCGCAATGATGTGCATTTTCATCCACACCAATTATTTGACGAAGCAAAAGGCCCAATTGTCACAGCTCACGATGTTGAATACAGTCTCAATCGCATCATTGACGAGAAAGTGGCTTCAACGGGTGCATGGCTCTTCAACAATCGCTTGGCAGCTAACGAACCCTTCAAAGCTCTGAATGACACGACTTTTCAAATGAAATTATTGCAGCCTTTCCGTCCAATGTTGGGCATTTTGAGTATGCAGTATTGCTCGATTATTCCTAAGAAAATTGTAGAACATTTCGGTAAAGAATTTCGCAAAAACCCTGTAGGAACGGGTGCTTTCAAGATGAGGTCTTGGAGAGAGGGTGATGTCTTGGTGATGGAAAAAAACGACGCTTATTTTGAGAAAGACAGCAATGGTACGCAATTGCCCTATATTGACGGAATTCGAGTGACGTTTATGGACAATTTGCGGACTGCGTTTTTGAAGTTCAAAGAAGGAGACTTGGATTTACTGTCGGGCATTGATGCCACCTACAAAGACGATTTATTGAGCAAGGAAGGCGAATTATTGCCCGAATGGAAAGACAAAATAAAACTGATGCGTTCTCCCTACCTCAATACAGAATACTTGGGCATTTTGATGAAAAGTGACAAACAAAACAAAGCCCTCCAAGACAAACGAGTACGACAAGCAATCAACTATGGCTTTGACCGTGTAAAAATGATAAAATTCCTCCGCAACAATGTGGGCATCCCTGCAACAGCTGGCTTCGTGCCTAAAGGTTTGCCTTCCTTCAATGCGAGCAAAGTCAAAGGCTACGAATACAACCCAACGAAGGCAAGGGCATTATTGAAGGAAGCAGGCTACGAAAACGGCAAGGGTTTGCCTGTCATCAAATTGGAAACAACGAGTGCTTATAAAGACCTTTGTACTTTCATCCAAAGCGAACTACAAGACATTGGCTTCAAAATCGAATTGGAAATGCACCCTGGCTCGTTTTTACGAGAAAAAATCACCAAAGGTGAAGCGCAATTTTTTAGGGCTTCGTGGATTGGCGATTATCCCGATGCCGAAACTTATTTGACCGTTCTATACGGCGGAAATCCAGCTCCTCCAAATTATACACAGTTCAACAATGCGGAATACAATGCGCTTTACGAGGCAGCTTTGTTGGAAAACGACGATGCCAAACGCTATGAAATGTATCAATCTATGGACAAGATTCTGATTGAAGAAGCTCCGATTGTGCCATTGTATTACGATGAGGTTTTGCGGTTTACACAGAACAACATTGAAGGTTTGGGAATCAATGCTTTTAATTGGTTGTATTTGAAGGAAGTGAAAATTGATTAAAGTAAAACAAATCAAAAGTACGTTTCAGCTATGAACAAATACTTTCTGTTATCCATTCTATTCTGTTGCCTTCAATTGCAGGGACAAGAAAAAAAAGGAACTATTCAGTTTGTCCTGACCTTCAATGACAAAGCTATCGAATTGGATAAGAATTATTACCTTCCTTCAATAGAAGACAGCATACAGTTTGAAGCCTTCAAATTTTATGTTTCTGATATTCAATTTTTGAAGAAAAAAAAGAAGGCAATTCCTTCAATGGAGAAAAAATACTTGTTGATAGACTTAGAAAACCCTAAATCGCTCAAACATTCTTTTACCTTTGATTCCAAAAAACGAGCAAACTTCAAGACACTTCAATTCAGCATTGGAATAGACAGTCTGACCAATGTATCGGGAGTTTTTGGAGGTGATTTAGACCCCACAAATGGCATGTATTGGACTTGGCAAAGTGGTTATATCAACTTCAAGTTGGAAGGCACAAGCCCCGTTTGCCCTGCAAGGCACAATCGTTTTCAGTTTCACATTGGAGGATATGCTGCTCCCTTCAATGCCCTTCAAAAAGTGGATTTGAAAATTTCGGATTCCTCCAACATTGAAGTAAGGATAGCGATTGACAAACTACTCTCTCAAATCAACTTAGCCGAGGAATACCAAATTATGAGTCCCAATCAAAAAGCTGTTGAAATGGCAAAATTGATTGCCACTATTTTTTCTGCAAAGTAAGTAGTTTGGGTTTTAACCCGAACAAATCTCCCTTCTTCTTCCAAACTCCCACAAATCACCCTTTATAAAAAAATGAAACTTTCAAAAACCATTTATTGCAGCCTACTAATCGCCTTCGCCTGTATATCTTTTTCCCTTGCAGAATTTGAAGGCCTACAATACCCCGATTATTTTCCCAAACCCGAATACGATTTCAGCAAAAATCCACTGACTCCTGCAAAAACAGAATTGGGTAGAATCCTATTTTATGACCCCATTTTATCCAAAGACAACAGTGTTTCCTGTGCTTCCTGTCATTCACCCTACAATGCCTTTGCCCATACCGACCACGATTTGAGTCACGGCATAAACGACCAAATCGGTACTCGCAATGCTCCCGCTTTGTTCAACTTGGCTTGGCAAAAAACATTTATGTGGGATGGGGCAATCAATCACCTTGATATGCAAGCCTTAGCCCCAATCAGTGATGCTACTGAAATGGGAGAAAGCATTGAAGGAGTGGTCAAAAAACTGCAAGAAAAACCACTTTACCCCTCATTATTCTTCAATGCCTTCCAAGACAGTACGATTACAGGCGAACATGTATTGAAGGCATTGTCTCAATTTCAATTGACCTTGGTTTCAGCCAATTCAAAATACGACCAAGTACAAAACGGCACAGCCGAATTTACAGAACAAGAAAAAAACGGCTATAAATTGTTTCAACAAAACTGCAATAATTGCCATACCGAACCCCTATTTTCGAGCTATGAATTTGCCAACAATGGCTTGGCGATAGACACCACCTTAAACGATTTTGGACGGTGGAAAATCACTCAAAAAAGCTCGGACAGTTTGAAATTCAAAATTCCCACACTCCGAAATCTAAGTTTCACCCATCCCTATATGCACGATGGACGTTTCCGCAAACTCCACAAAGTGTTGAATCACTACACCAAACAATTGCAGCAAAGCCCAACAATTGCCGAAGGTCTCAAAAAAAATCTTGTTTTGACCTCCAACGAAAAAACAGATTTAATCGCTTTTCTGCTGACTCTCAACGACAAAGAATTCGTATTCAATCCCAAACATCAATTTCCCAAAGAAATATTGAAGTGAAGGAAAGGATTTGAGGAATAGAATTGTCTAAATTACAACCAAAACAACTATCAACATAAGCACTTAAACACAATTAGCAACATTCAAAACAAAAAAATGAAACAGACTGTACTCTTATTCACTCTACTAATGTTTGGGCTGACTAGCCAAGCCCAAAGCCCAGCCATCACTTCTTGGCTGCAAAACACAACGGAAACAGGGAGTTATTATATGAAAAATAACTCGACTGCTATTGACAACAACATCTTGGTCAATTGTCAAAAGGTGGAATACTCAGATGATTTTGTGTATGTCACCGCCACAGGAATCCCTTCCTATCCAACAGGGCCTTTTCAAGATGGGAATCCTTCACAAGCAGCCAATCAAAATGGAATTTACAAATTCCCCTTAAATCCCCAACGAGAGACAGGTACCCCCAGCCCCACTACTGGCGGCAATATTGGGCTCTTTATCAATGGGGTAGCATTGTTTGATTACCGTGATGGTGTGGGTTGGAATTCACAAACCAATGCTTTGTGTGGTGGACCTGGAAACCCTCCTTGTGGTGGCGGACCAATGGCTCAAACAGATTGGAGTAGAGATGCGATTCCTGCCGAAAAACCAGGGTTCGATTGTGCGAAAGGGCATCCTGCAATGGGCAATTACCACCACCATCAAAACCCTTCTGCTTTCAAATTGGACTTGGAAGTCATTTCTGATGTCTGCAACCTCTACGATGCAGAAGGTTTGTATGTTATTGACGAAAACCAACATTCTCCTTTGATTGGATTTGCCTATGATGGTTTTCCAATTTATGGGGCCTACGGCTTCAAAAATACCGATGGAACAGGTGGTATTGTAAGAATCAAATCGAGCTACCACAAACGAAACATCACCGAGCGTACACATGCAGCAGATGGCACAGATGTAGATGATGGCCCTGTTATCAGTGCGACCTATCCTTTGGGCTATTTCCGAGAAGATTATGAATACATTGTGCATCCAGACGAAGATTATTTGGACGAACACAATGGTCGTTTTTGTGTGACTCCAGAATACCCAGAAGGCACTTATGCTTACTTTGCAACAGTGGACGAAGATTGGAATTCAGCTTATCCTTATGTGGTCGGTCCCACTTTTTATGGTGTCCATGAAAGAAGGAATGTCAATTCTGTCACCGAAGCTACAACGGTTTTTGAAAACCCAGGTACTGCCATTTCAGAAGAAGATTTCAATGCCTTGGATATTTCGATTTATCCCAACCCTGCTACAGATTTAATTGCGATTCAATTGAGCGGTTTGGTAAGTGAGGATTTCCAGGTAGATTTGGTGGACATCACAGGCAAGGTGGTTAGTGCGTCTAAAATCAACAAAGGACGAACGATTGCTTATTTTGATGTGCAAACAGTTTATGCAGGTGTTTACTTTATCCGAATTTCGAGCAATGGTTATCAGACAGCAAAAAAAGTGATTGTGACGAAAGAGTAAAAATATACAATTTATTGGTTTAGTAATTGATTAATAGCGGGTTGAAGGTTTTGATACTTTCAATTCGCTTTTTTATTTTCTTTCCATTACAAATACTTCTTTATTTCGTTTTGTGTATTCCAATAAGCCAAATTTTCTTGCCCAAATTACTTTTTGTAAAACTTCAATACCGCCTCCAAATCCTCCGATTGAACATACAATACATAAATCCCTTCTGCTAAGTTCCCAACCTCCAATCGGGTTTCCGACTTCAATGATTCCTCTTGAACAAATCGACCATGAATATCAAAAACCATCACCTTACCTGCAATTTTAGTCGATTCAATAATTACCTCATTTTGCACCAAATTGGAAGATACGCTGACCCAATCCACTTCGTTAAACTCTGCAATAGTTGTTGTTACACAATTAGGATTGCCTTCGGGAAAAGAGGCATCGGCTTCAAAATAAGCTCGTTGTACCAATGTTTCATCAGAGATAAATGGGTTTTCATTTCCCTGTTCGGCTGCAATCAAATTATTACGCCTCGTTTCGGTTTCATCTACAGGATCGGCTAAGTGCCAAGCTCGTAGGGTTTCTTTTTGGAGGTTAAAAAAAGAAGTTCCTTCATTTGGTCGATATATGGTGTAGAAGTAAAAAACGGCTCTTGCAATATTTCCTTTTACCGATTCTCGTGGCTCAAACACACAATCCTCCTCATCTTTTTCGCTGTAAAAATCTATATTCGAGCTGGGTATGCTGCTTAATTCAGAGCTCAAATAAAACCATATATCGGTATCGTTGTCTTCAATTTCTCCAAAAGGGCAGCTGCCTCTGGCAGAGTTTACATCTACTCTCGAAGGAAAGATATTGTGCAAATCACTCTTTGCCGGCTCGTCTCCTGCTCCCAAAGATTGAGGAAAAACGTGTTCGGCATTTATGCCTCCTCCGCCCTGAAAAGCCGAAACGCTTGGGTCTTCGTTGGGGTCGAGTGTAACGGTGAAATTGGTGTAAATACCCGACAACTCCAATCCATTGTTGTCGATTTCGGAATACAAAATATCTCTACCAGGACCATAACCCAAAGGATTGTTCGGTGTATATTCACTCTGCAAAACGTCCAAAAGAGCTTGTCCATATTTGCAGGGTTCGATAAATTCTTGGGCACTGAGAGTTATTGAAGTCAATAAGAAAAGTAATGAAAACAAATATTTCATAGTATTTTTTTGAAGCAAAAGTACAGTTTTTAAAAACGGTTCATTTTAAATTAAAGAGATTTTTTCACTGTTTTCCATTCAGATGCGATGATAGAAAAAACTACAGTGTCTCTCATACAACCATCTTTGTCTATTCTGTGATTCCTCAAAACACCATCCCTTTTTTTGTTCTTCAAAAGCAAAATCCAAATAAGCGTCAATGGATTCATTTGTTGGAACGGAAGTGTACCACAGTTCCGACAAATTTCCATCACTTGCAGCCTTCAAAAGAGCTTCTTTGTGAGATAGGTCGAGCGGAATCAAATCTACTTTCTGTCCTTTTAGTATTGTTGGAGTGAGCCAATGAGTCATATATTTTATGTTTTTAACACAAGTTAGTTATTTTAAAGAAGAATATTTTTGCATAATTTTGAATTCATTGAGAAAAGACAGCAAAAGTATTGGAGACTATACTTCCTGTGTCTTTTGTTGTTTTTCACTAAATAATACTGAAATTGAAAAAAACAGACTTGATACAAAATTGGCGAAATCAAAAGGCTAGCAATAAACAAAAACACCGCAAATTTGTGAAGAATCTTCGCCGCAAAAAAGGTAAAAAACTGGATGAGTTGGGGGATGAATTGCACGAAGAAGTATTTCGAGAAGTCGATTGTTTGGACTGTGCCAACTGCTGTACAAGTATTCCTCCTATGCTTTTGAGGGCAGATATTAGCCGCATTTCCAAACATTTGGGCATGAAACCCACACAGTTTGAAGCAGAGTACTTGATTGAAGATGAGGATGGAGATATGGTAATGAACAGCACACCTTGTCCTTTTTTGGATGCGGAGAACGACAATAAATGTTTCATTTATGAACATCGACCCAAGGCTTGCCGCAAATATCCGCATACTGACCAACTGGAATTTTCTCAAAATCTCCGACTACATGCTATTAATGCCCAGCATTGTCCAGCCGTTTTTCACATTTTGGAGCGTATGATAGAAAAACTTTGAAAATGCAAAATACGAGTCTTCTTCTTTAAAAATTCTCAATTGAAGTAAGCCCCCAACTGCTTCAAAAATAAAAATCAAAAATCTTTCTCTAAAATAAGGAACTTATCTTTTAGGTATGGCGTTACTCTGGAAGGAAACGCAAAGAATCGAAATTCTCCCCAAATTTCAAAAACAATTCCTCAAATCCTTCTACTTAATTTAGCAGATTTATTTGTGTAAGGTTTTGAATTACCGTTTGGGCTGCCTATCTTGTGTAGGAATTGATTTTTGATTGGAAATAAAAACTTTTAGAAGTTCATTTTTTTGAAGGTTTTGGTTTCTATTTTTTGTTAAAAACACATCTGGGGCTGTATTGGCATTGACAGTAAAGCGATAGGTGAGTAAGCATGTCGAGCTTTGTTTGTTGGCTCGCAAATCTCAGCATTCAAACTTTGCAAGTGGCAACACTTCATATGCGATGGCAGCCTAAACTCTAGGTTAGTTTAGATGCCTCAACCTCCCACAATCGCACGTTTGTTTGGCTCGTGTAGCGGTCGAGGTTTCAAAACCATGTCGAACTAGTGTAAGTGCCCCCTCCGACACTTATGCGAAACTCAGGAGGTAAGGAAGTTTTTAGGTTGGTGTTATTCCTTGTTCTTCCCGACAATCAATAGAACACTACACATGTAGAAAGCTCACGGATTCTTTATCTGGACGAGGGTTCGAATCCCTTCAGCTCCACAAAAAAAACCGCCTAAAATATTGATTTTAGGCGGTTTTTTCATTTCAGTAACCCTCGAAAAATAAATCCCGATTTAAAACTTCGAACCTTTAAACAACTAACCATAGTTTGACTTCAAAAAGGGGCTTGTTGGATAATTAACTTCATCGTCAGATTCAATATCTTCTATTTGAACAACTCCTCTAAGGACTTGAGTAATGACTTTACGAAGAGCCTTTTTTGCAGCATCTTTTTGGTCTTTAGTGGAGAATTCATCATCTACTATTCTGATGAATTCTGTAAGCGCAGTCATTTCTTCATGTGCGGTAGGTATATGCTTTCCATTGTTTAATGCCTCTCCAAGTTCAACATCTGGGCAAATAGCATTAGCTGTTTCTAGAATAGCATAGTTGCTATAAATTTGTTGCCTTCGCATATTTTCTGTCTGTTGATTGTTCAAAGAACCAGCACTAATAGCACCTCTAAATTCAACGCTACTATGATCATCATCAAAACCCATAGCTTGTTCTTTGGTGAAGTATCCTTGTTTATACAATTCTCTTTTCATCCCTGTTTGAGGAGCTAAATTAGGGAATCGAAGCATTTCTAAGGAGTTCAAGTACTCTAATTGTTCTTGATTAGGCGCATCAGGAGATTTCATTTCATTCATATATGAACTAATATCTGGGCCAACCTTAATTGTTCC
>JBMYXW010000059.1:220-10100 GCA_049608825.1 Chitinophagales bacterium | reverse complement strand
TAGGGCTTGTGCTGCTGCCTCCTGAAACAGTGCCTTTTCGTGTTACTAAAAATGCTCTTGGATAACCTTTTGAAGCTACTTTTTGCAAGGTAGCATTTTTTTCGGAGGCATTGAAGCTGCCCAATAAGACCCGCTTCAAACCATTTGGAGTGGTTTCGATTTCCAAATTACCAATGCTTCTTAAATTAGAAAATGCGTTGAGATTGGGATTGCGGAATACACCCAGTTGAACTTTGTAAACGGTTACAGAACTGCTTGGAGGTGTGACGGGAGTTGTAGTAGAGCCACCATTGTTGGAGCTTCCATTACCTGTTGAAGATCCAGAATTGCCATTGTTGGTTAAAGTTCGAGTAACTAAAAATGCGCTTGAATAACCCCGAGATTTGATAGTAGGTAAAACACGCTGTGCAGAAGTTTTATCAAAATCTCCCAGTAATACTCGATTTAAAGAACTTGTTGAACTCACTTTTTCTGCTTCTAATGTTCCTAAATCTTCTAAGTTTTTGAATTTATAGAGTTTAGGTTTGCGGAATACGCCTATTTGTGCCTTATAAACTTTGCCCGAAGTTGGGGGAGTGATAGGAGGCTTGACATTAATTGGTTTGTCGGTCGGCTTGTCGGCTGGCTTATCAGTCGGTTTGTCTATGGGTTTATCAGTTGGTTTCTTGTCCTCTTTGGGTTTTGGAGGAGGAATAGGGCTGAGGAGTGAGCCATTGAGTTTTTTATAGAGTTCGTCGTAATCCATATTGACCCCAATTATTTTGCCATTTGGATCCAATAAAAATGTATAGGGTAAGGTGCGGAAATGATACAAATCCCAATATTGAGAATCGTAACTTGCTCTTTCAATTGTCAAATCTGTCCAAACTATTTTGTCTTTTCGGATTCTATCCAACCATTTATTTTTGTCTTCGTCAAAGGCTACGCTGAATATGGTAAAACCATTTGCTCCTTTGAAGCTTCTCGACTTGAAGGTATTGTAGAGCTGAATCAACTCTGGGTGACCTGTTTTTGCCGTACTATTGTCCCAAGTCGCCCAGAAATGAAGCAATACATATTTTCCCTTTTGATTGGATAATTTACGTAAGTTGTCTTGTTTGTCTGGTAATACAATATTAGGAGCTTTTTTGCCCATTAATTGATGTTGCGCTTGTACTTCAATGGGAGAAAAAACGAGAATTTGAAAAATAAAAAGGAGAATGAGTGTGGAGAATAGTTTTTTTGATAGAAAGCTCAAATTCATGACTTAGGGTTGTTTAAAGATTGAAGAATTGTAAAACAAGTTAGTGGTTTTTTAATAAAAAAAAGCCTACATAAAAATATATAGACTTCCTTGTGAATTCTTAGTTTGATTTATTTTGAGAATCGTGGTTTGGAGTTCATTCTGTAAATTCCCCATGGAATGCCTTTTTTGTAGAAACCCTGTCCATAATATTGCATAATTTGGTCAAATTCAGGTGCATCCATATAGCCTGGTATTGAATTGATAACCTTGAAGTTTTTGCCTATAAAGACTGTTGAAGGAAATTCCATTCTTTCTCTTAACAAAAAAGAGGCCAATTCATGCGTTCGATAAGGGTCATTTTTATCTACTTTGAAGTCTCTTTCTCCAATCGTGATTTTTCTGTTGGAAAAAGCATCTAATTTTACAGCATAAAATTTTTCAGCAATATATTCTCTTACTTTTGGATGTCCAAATGTTGATTTGTCCATTTTAATACAAGGACCACATTTTTCCATATATACATCTACAAGAATCAATTTGTGTTCCTTTTTCTGGAGTTCAACGGCTTCTTCCATACTCAACCAATTGATTTTTTGGTTATCGTTTGTTTCTACGATGGTATTGTTGAGGAAGGTAAAAGAACTGCTGAGAACAGCAATAAGCATAAAAAGGGAAAGAACGAAGTTTGTTTTTTTCATGTTGTTGTTTATTCGGATACAAATATGGTCTCAATGTCAAAAGACTGCGAAAGTTGAGAGCCAATTTTTTCTTCTTCAATAGGAGATTTATATTCCTTTGTGAAATTGCTCCAAGGCATTGTCTGATAATAATCACCTTCAAAATAATGTAAAACCATGTCAAATGATTTGGGGTCTAAATATCCTGGAAGGGTTTGAATAATTTCAAGATTTTTATCTAAGAATACAAACGATGGGTAAGTTATCTTATTGCTGAGGAGAGTGCGGGTAAGTTGGTGGTATTCGGTATAATCTTCGGTTATATATTGATATGTTTTTCCTTTGAAGTCTATAGGTTTTGTGCTTTCTCCATTTATTTTGACAGCATAAAAATGTTTATTGATGTAATTTACAATTGCTGGATTTTGAAAAGTAGTCTGATCCATTTTTTTGCAGGGGGCACACCAGTCTGTGTAAAAATCAATCAGTATCTTTTTTTGCTTTCTCTTGTTTTTTTTGCTTGCCTGCTCCAAAGTTAGCCACTCAACTTGAGGTTCTGTGTGTTTAGAATTTGTGACTACATTGTGAACATTATTTGAAACAAAACAGCCATTGCAGAAAAATAAGACAATGCAAATAAAACTAAGAGGTAATAGTCGATTCATTTTTATGGTCATTTGTTGTTTCAATAGAATTAATATTGAAATTGTGCGTTTAAGTAGAAAACGAAGCTGGACAATAGTTTGGATTTAGTGGGGCTTTTAATGGACAAAATAAACAAAAATTGAAATAAAATTATCTTATATATACGTATGTTAAGGCATATAAGAAACAGTAAAGTTTAAGTAAGAAACCCAAATAAATTTAGTTTTTTGTAGGGTTTTTAGTAAATTTACATTCACTTAACCCTTGAATACTTCCTACTTAGTGTTTCGATAAGAAGTGAAAAAGGTTACGTTTTTTTTTTCATTGTTTTGTCAAATTTTAAGCAAAGATATTTATTCATTTTATAATATTAAAACCTTTTGAGGTATTTATTTTTCACAAATCAAGAAGCTATGAAAGTTTTATCCCGATTAACCCTATCCATGCTTATCACTTGCTGTTTAATGATGGGGATCTCTTTTCATACCCAAGCACAAATGGTTGGGGGAACGATAGGCAGCACTGCTCCCAACATTGAACTACCTGATCAATATGAAAATAAGGTTTCTCTTTCTGATTTGCGTGGAAACTTGGTTTTGGTTCGTTTCTGGAAATCAGGCGACCCCAATTCTCGTGCAACAAACATGAATATTGATGCACTTCACCAAAAATACCAAGGTGCTTCATTTCAGTCAGCAAAAAGCTTTGAAGTATTCACTGTTTCTTTAGACAGTCGTTTGGATAAATGGAGAATGGCACTTCAAGAAGACCAACTGCCTGCAAAATATCATGTAAGTGATATTTATTCTAAATATGTAGCTGCTTATGGAGTAAGAGAATTACCTGCCAATTTTTTATTGGATGAAAATGGTGTAATCATAGCAAGTACTAAATCTATGGCAGAGTTGGACAAACAACTAAGCAGTCGTGCAAGAGTATATGGTGCTGCAACAAGAACAGTTGTACCTTCAACCAATACTACGACTACAAGAACAGTTGCACCTTCAACTAATACTACGACTGCTACCGATTTAATGAATACTTCAGATAAACGTGTTCCTACTACTTTCAACCAACCAGCCACAATAGCCGTAAATGCAGGTACTACTCCAATCTACATGATACAATTGGGAGCATATAAAAATTGGGATAAAGACAGGTTTTTGGATGCAGCAGAATATGGAATGGTTACGACAGAGGATGTTGGAAATGGCGTGAAACGAGCTTTATTGGGTAAATTTACCAGCCTCGAAGATGTCGTTAATGCGCTTAGTAAGCTACAAGGAAAAGGATATATGGATGCCTTTCCTGTGGAATACAAAAACAATGGAAGAAGAATCATTGGTAGAAAAGAAGTGGCAACTCTTGCAAATAAGGCAGGTGTTACAATCATGCCAGCTCCTGTAAGAAAACCCAGCACTTCTAATACTCCTGCCACAATGAACATTGCAAGCACTTCTACTACAACGACACCAGCACCAGCAATTGTCAATACTGCAACTGTAAACAATTCTAATGGTCATTATGAATATCCATTTGCAAACAGTAATTCCAATAGCAACCCTATTACAAGCATTCCTGACGAAGTAATTAGTACTACTTACCACAATGAAGGAAATTCGGTGATAACTACCACAACAGGCACAAACACTACAGGAAATGTGGCTACTTATCATGCTGGTGGAGGTACAGTTACCAATAATTCAACTTTGGTGCCGTCTGAGATTCCAGTTTTTACAGGTGGTGTAAATCCTGCAAACAATAATAGTGGAACTTACTATGATAGTGATGCGTATGAACTAAGTTGGTATCCATCCGAACCAAGTACAACACAGCCAAATATCATTGAGTCCCCTTACTACAATAGCCAACCAGTAACAAAAAAACCTAATGTAACGAGTATTCCTAACTACGAGAATAATGGAAATGGTTGGCAACAGCAAGGTTGGCAGCAATCTTCGGATGTCAAAAGTAATGGAACAGGAAATAATGGTACTAATCAATTCGATGGAGCTGGTAATGGTGATTGGAAAACTACAACAAACAATGGTTGGCAGCAACAAGGAGGAGCTACTACAACAAACAATGGTTGGCAACAACAAGGAGGAGCTACTACAACAAACAATGGCACACAACAACAAGGAACAACTAACAGTACCGACTCTAATTTTCACAATAATGGTACACAACAACCCAATATGAATGGGCAATGGGATAACAATGGACAAAACAATTCTTATCCTCAACCCAATAATGGAGAGTTAGATAAATCTCTTGACAACTATTTGGATGGCTATGATTTTTCTTCTGTTGATGATAATTCCGAAAAACTGACGACTTCTAAGAAGAAAAAGAAAAAAAGAAAAAAGAACAAGAAGAAAAAAAGAAGATAAATTGAAGTACTAACCCATTGAAGGTAAGCAATAAATAATCGTTCTTTTTTAAGTAAAGGGAATACGCATTTGAAAAAAATGTGTATTCCCTTTTTTATTTTTCTTAATTTTATGCCCCCAAACAAAAAACAATAATTCATGGCAACAAATTTAGGAATAGGCTCTCGTATCAAAGATGAGCGTTTTGGAATTGGTGTAATCGTTAAAGTCTCAGCAGACAGTTATGCCATTACTTTTATGCAGCATGGCTATATGGTATTGCCACAAAGCACAGAGTTTGAAGTTATTGAAGCGATGCCCGAAGCAACAGATGTGGTTTCGATGAAAGAAGTCGAACAAACCTTCAAACGTTTGCTCAAAAAATACATGGGTGAACACGAAGAAATCAAATTGGGTGATAAATGGGAAGGTGGCACCATGTCTTTGCAGCCTGCCGATAAAGACCTCAAAGCCAAAGAAATTCCTATCGAAACTTTTTTTCACAAAATAGTGATGGTACGGGATAAAATGAGGGTATTGGAGCAGCGAATCAACAGTAATAAAAGCCTAAGCGATGAAGAAAAGGTGAATTTACAGCAATACGTCACTCGTGTTTATGGTTCGCTTACGACCTTCAATGTCTTGTTTAAAGACAAAAAAGACCACTTCAAAAGTAAATGATAGAATTACCAACATATACCACCCTTCAATTGGCTTTAAGAAACGGGCAAGACCGAGAGGAAATTTGGATAGCCTATCAAGGCATCATCTACGATGTCACCCAAAGCAATCTTTGGCGCAATGGCAAACACTATGAACACTGGGCAGGACAAGACCTAACACCCGAATTAGAAGATGCGCCGCATACTGAGACCGTTTTTGATAGGCTGACTGTAATAGGTTACCTGAAAAGTCGAAAATAACTTATTGAAAAACGCTTAAAAATTAATTTCCCGATTTATTTTAATTCATTACCAAGTCATGGAATTTTTGAAAAAATACAAAAAAGTGTTGATACTTGCAGGTGTAGGAATACTTATGCTTATCAACTGGAATTATATTTCTGAAAACTGGGAGGTTCTACTCCAAGAATGGATTGAACAGTCAGAACAAAATCAAACAACTGATAGCAGTAGCAATGGAGAACCAAACAGTAGAGACATTTCGCCCATCATACCTGCTGATTCCAAACCCAATACGACATCAACAAATTCCAATACGACCAATAAAAAATTGGAAAAGGTCAAGGTAGTGAGTTGGAACCTCTACAATATTGGCATCAGTAAGGATGATTCAGAGCTGGAATTTATAGCTAATATGTTGAAAAATTATCACATCATCGCCGTTCAAGAAATTTCTACAAAACTGAGTGGCCCCCGAGCAATCGTCAAATTGAATGATGAACTGGGGCGAAAAAAAGGGAAATGGGACTATGTCATCAGCGACCCAACGATTGGACCAGGGAGCGAACGGTATGCCTATTTGTGGCGAACAGATTTGGTTTCGCTTTCGGGCCGACCTTGGTTGGTCAAACCCCTTGAAGACAAGGTAGATAGAGAACCCTTTATGGCTCGTTTTAAGTCGGGTGAAAATACGATGCTTTTGGCCAATTTTCATGCAGTACCTACTTCAAAAAAACCTGCAAATGAAATAATACACCTCGTCGACCTGCATCGACTCTACCGAAAAGACAACCTGCTCATCATGGGAGACTTCAATTTGTCTCAAAAACACGAAGCCTACAACACTTTGAAGCAAAGAGGCTATGACCCCATTTTGGTCAATCAAAAAACAAGTCTTCGCCGAACCTCTATCAAGGGTGATTATTTGGCACAAGAATACGACAACCTTTTTTACAATAACTCCGTTTTTGAACTCAAAAGAAGTGGTATCATAGATTTTGTTCCTAAATTTGCCTCTTTAAAAGAAGCAAGAAATATTTCTGACCATTTACCTATTTGGTGTGAATTGAGTTGGAAAGAAAAGTAAGGCAAATTCAAATTCAAACCTCAAATGCAAATTCAAACACTACTTTGTAAGCGAGCGAATTAAATTTTAGAAATGCCTAATTTAATATTTTAGTAACGCTCAAAGATTATACGAATTGAACATGAAATTTGATACCTTATCCATCCTCGTTCCCGTTTACAACGAAGAACATACCATCCAAAAAATTTTGCAAAGGTTGTTGGAAATTGAGTTGATTAACAATATTCAAAAAGAAATCATTTTGGTAAATGACTGTTCAACAGATGGTAGCGAAGCCAGAATTGAAGAGTTCATCACCCAACACCCAAACGTATCTATCCAATACTACAAGCACGAGAAAAACAAAGGAAAAGGTGGCGCACTGCACACAGGCATTGCCAAAGCAACGGGCGATTACCTCATCATTCAGGATGCCGATCTCGAATATGATCCCGAAGAATTCAATCTTTTGATTCGACCAGTCATCAATGGCGAAGCAGATATAGTGTATGGTTCTCGATTTATGGGCGGCAAGCCTCACCGTATTTTGTTCTTTTGGCACTCTATTGGCAATAAATGGTTGACCTTTCTCTCCAATATGTTCAACAATCTGAACCTAACGGACATGGAAACCTGCTATAAGCTCTTCAATACCAAAATGCTGCAAAGCCTAAAATTGAAGGAAAAACGCTTCGGTTTTGAGCCAGAAGTAACCGCCAAAATTGCTCGCATTCCCAAGATTCGTATTTACGAAGTAGGTATTTCTTACTATGGCAGAACCTATGCTGAAGGCAAAAAAATCAATTGGAAAGATGGTTTTCGAGCGATTTATTGCATCATCAAATACGGGATTTTCTCGAAGTAATCACAAAAAATCATGAACCTACAAAAAATCATTGTCACAGGAGGAGCAGGATATATTGGCTCTCACACCATAGTTGAACTCATAGCAGCAGGATACGAACCGATTATTGTTGACAACTATTCCAATGCCGACCGCAGTATCATTTCCCAAATCGAAAAAATAACAGACACAAAGGTTCGACACTATGAGTTGGATTGCAATGATTTACCTGCTTTTCGTAAAGTATTTGAAACAGAAAAAAATATCTTAGGTAGTATTCATTTTGCTGCGGCAAAAGCTGTAGGTGAATCCGTCCAAAATCCTCTTAAATACTACCACAACAATGTACATTCACTCGTCAATTTGCTGCAATTACAGCTCGAATTTGGCATTGAATATTTGGTTTTTTCTTCTTCCTGTACGGTCTATGGACAGCCCGAAAAACTCCCCGTTACCGAAAAATCTCCTATTCAAAAAGCGAACTCTCCCTACGGAAATACCAAACAAATTTGTGAGGACATCCTCAACGATATAGTCGCTTCAAAAGCAAAATTAAAGGCGAGCTCACTTCGTTACTTCAATCCGATTGGCGCACATCCTTCTGCAATGATAGGTGAATTGCCCTTTGGTGTTCCCAATAATTTGGTACCCTTCATCACCCAAACTGCCATAGGACTTCGAGACTCACTCACTATTTTTGGCAATGATTACGATACCATTGATGGTACTTGTGTGCGAGATTATATTCATGTAGTAGATTTAGCCAAAGCCCATGTAAGAGCTTTGGATTGGCTGCAATCGCAGGAAAAAACAAGCATCAATGAAGCCTTCAATTTGGGTATGGGTAAGGGATACAGTGTTTTGGAAATTGTCCAAACCTTTGAGAAAGTGAATGATGTAAAGTTGAATTACCGTCTTGGAGAACGTAGGGCAGGTGATGTGGTCAAAATTTATGGAAATGTGGACAAAGCCAACCGCATATTGAAGTGGCAAACCGAATTGGGTATCGAAACGGCATTGAAGGATGCTTGGCAGTGGCAACTACAATTGAAGGAAACAGCATTGGTAGGAGAGTAGGAAAAAGAAAAAGATGACTTGCATGGTTTTAAAACACATACAATGCCATCTCCAGAATGCTTTAATTTTGGTAGTGAATCATTTAGGTAAATTAAAATATAATCTACTCGCTTACAAAATATTGTTTGAATTTGTAAGCGAGTTTTGAATTTTCCTTAGACTTATGAGGGAGTGAAACCTATTTTATATCCTCTTTTAGCATGATTTGCTGGGGGTCTTCTGGCAAATAAACAATAGGTACTTTATCTCCTGTACCGAATTTTTTCGCCCTTGATTTGGAAATATACATTTCTACTGTTGTATAATCACCTGTTGGAGCGATAGAGTTTTTATTAGCAGTAGTCTGCTCAGTTTGAGTATAAAACGCCAATTGAAGGTAATGAGAAGTAGTCTTACTTTTTTTCTTTTTTACCTTTTTGATACCCTGCACAGTAGCCTCTACTTCAATACCTTTTGTCTTGAAGGCTTCAACATCTTTGCAGGCAGTAAAGTTGATGGTAGAACAGACCAATAATAAAATGATTAATTTGTTTTTCATTGTAATGTATTATGTTTAATTTTTTAAAAAAAGATGATTTCACACAATTCTGATTTCTTTCTTCTCGGTAGGGTCTAAAAATGCAGATTTGACATCTACATCTGCTTGGACGAAATAGGCAGATTTTTCGTTTTTGGTGAATTTGCCCAGTTTGCCAATTGCTCCAAATGCACCTCCCATTTCGGATAGTTCGTCTGCATTGGACTTCAAAAGGGTGAAAGGTACAGCGAAAGGAATTTCTTTGGTATCGCCTGGTAGAATGGTAAAAGTTTCGGTCATCTTGACAGAACCCAATTCAAATACTTTAGATTTTTTTTCATCCCCTCGACCTGTGGTAAATTCCTCATTGAGTTTTACTTCAATATCTATTACCTCTTGTTCGCTTTTGGTGGTCAAGATGATTTTTCCTTCTACAATGCCACTGTCTTTGGCTACTTGTCCTGGTATTTGAAGTTTTATGGAGACTCCACCAATCCCCAGTTTGTCTTTTACTTTGCTAAAAAATCCCATGATGTCGTTTGTTTAGTGATTGAA
>JBMYXW010000059.1:0-210 GCA_049608825.1 Chitinophagales bacterium | reverse complement strand
ATAATTGATTCGCAATTATGAAGCAAATATAGGCGGAGAAAAACCTCTAAACGACCGAGATGTAAAAGCGTAAAGGTTGCTTGTAAATTCGTATTGAAGGAGCTGAAATTCGTTGGATTTAGACATCAAGAAATGCCTCCAAACTTGTCTAATAGATTGAGAAAATATTCGGTTTTGCGAGAAGAAACGGGAACGGTAAAATTGCCTTCT